>NZ_BPLL01000001.1 GCF_019656235.1 Apilactobacillus xinyiensis
GATTGAATATCGAAATCATTCCATGAAATTAAATATTTAATTTAGTAATAATTGTCTAACTTTTTTAAGGCACTTCAATTAAAGTTCTCTTTTTTTAGACATTAAACCGTAATCCCTTTGGGAAAAAGTTCTTAATCGTTCCATTAACTACTTTTCCAAAGCCAGCTGATTGATTATCACAAAGTAATTGATACCAACCTTTACTTAAATCATCAGAACATTTAATAACATCACCATGTACATAATTTTTCCAATCTTCAAAACTAATATTTATCGTATGTTTAACTTGATTAGTACGTAAAGCTAATGATAAAGCATAGCTAGGCTCGAAACGATTTTTCTTAAAGGTACCTAAGTCTAATCCTGGACGCATAACCTTTAATCCCTTTAATTGTGGTATTTCATTAGGGTATGCAAATAGCTGATCACCAAATGCTAATAACCTACTAGGATTAAAGTCCAATAAATTATTTTCTCTAAACTCATTCCACAATTTTCTTTGCTCAACGGATACATTATCAATTTGTTTTTTAATTTTCTTAGGGTTACCAGTATCTTTATTAATTAATTTAGCAATAAAATGCCCTTCTCCATCAAAATGATGCGGAAATAGTCTTACTGTACCAGATAAATCATAAGACTGCTTAGAAGTCCATTTTGTGTTTCCTGAGTCCATACCATGATATTTTTTTATAGGTACAATCTCTAAGTTATAGTTATCCATTAGCCATTCAATAATTTGCTCATCTTCTTCAGGCGCAAAAGTACAAGTTGAATATATAATTTGACCACCTGGCTTTAAAGTTTTCATTGCCATTCTTAATATATCTTTTTGACGAGATGCGCATTCATCTACATATGACTGAGACCAATAATTCATCGCATCAGGATTTTTTCTAAACATCCCTTCACCTGAACAAGGTGCGTCAATAGCAATTTTGTCAAAATATTTTGGAAAGTATTTTGATATAGCTTTAGGATTTTCATTTAAGATTAGTGCATTGGTAATTCCAAATCTTTCTACATTTTCAACTAAAATTTTAGCTCTTTTTTTATCAATTTCATTAGTTACCAAAACACCACTATTTTGCATATAACTAGCAATGTGAGTAGTTTTACCACCAGGAGCTGCACATAAATCTAAAATTTTTTCACCTGGTTGAGCATTGACAACCTCTCCAACATACATAGCACTAGGCTCTTGAGAATATAGTGCTCCACTTTGATGGTCTACTGATTTACCATTAACTGAACCAAAGTATCCATATTGACAATATTCGATTGGAGCATTTAATTTTTCCGATTGTGGTAACTTTTCTTTCAATGGATTAACTCGAAAACCCTGTTTAACTGGATTGTTAAATCCTTTAAAAAAAGAATCTGCATCTTCACCCAAAAGTTTTTGGTATTTTTTAATAAATTCATTAGGAAGTTTCAATAATATAAGCTCCTTTTCTCTATTTGACTAAAAATATGTTTTTAGTTAGTATGTTAACATTATACTGCGATTTTAAGGGGGATAAAAACATCGAAAATCAAAAACTAATTGCTATCGATCTAGATGGTACTACTTTGAACAGTAATTCAAAATTAACTGACAGAACTATTAATACTATTAATAAATTAAACCAAACTCAGCACATTGTAACTATCGTAACAGGTCGCCCCACTAGATTAGTAACCGACATCTATAGACAATTAAATCTGGACACTCCTATGATTAATTTCAATGGTAGTTTAGGCTTTAATCCTATACAAAAATGGCAATATGAGTATAAATATAGTATCAAGAGAGATATTGCACTTCACTTTGCTAATAACAGTGAAAAACTAGGTATTAATCTCATCACAGCAGAAGATAAAGAATTGTTTTTAGCTAATCGTCCAGCTAAAGATGAAGCTTTAGGTTTTTTCCCAACTAAACTAAAAAGTGAAAACATTTTAAGTGAGAGTAGTCTAAAAGTTGACCCAATTTGTTTGACCTTAGAAGTGAAGCCTGAAAAAGAACAAGATTTTATAAAATACGTAAAAGATAACTTTGAAGAAGAATTACAAATTTCACCTTGGGGTGGTCCTAACAGTATTATCGAAATTGCATCCGGTGGCGTAAATAAAGTAACTGGGATTAAGAGATTAGCAGATTTTTATAATATTAAGCAAGAAGATATAATTGCCTTTGGAGATGAATTCAACGATAAATCTATGTTAGAATACGCTGGTTTCGGTGTTGCAATGAAAAACGGTCAGCCTAAAGTAAAAGCGATTGCTGATGACATAACCGAATTAGATAATGACCATGACGGTTTAGCCGATTACATTGAGAAACACTTTAAAATTTAAATACAAATAAAAAACACTATGAATTAAATTATTCTTAGTGTTTTTTTATTGATGAAATATTTGTGTAGCTTTAATAGCAGATTGCCACCCTTTATATAAATTTTCGCGACTATTTTCACTCATTTTAGGTCTAAAAACATCACTATTTGCTATAGTTGTTTTTATTTCTTCGATATCTTTCCAATATCCTACTGCTAAACCAGCTAAGAATACAACTCCTAAAGAAGTTGTTTCTGAAATAGATGCTCTTTCAATGTCAACATTTAAAATATCTGATTGAAATTGCATTAAATAATCATTTCGAGCAGCTCCACCATCTACCTTTAATGTTTTTAAATCCATATCGGTATCTGTAATCATAGTATTAACAACATCTTTAGTTTGGTAAGCTAAGGAGTCTAAAGTAGCTTTCACAAATTCTTCTCGAGTAGTACCCCTAGTTAATCCAAATACTGAACCACGAGTATCTTGATTCCAGTAAGGTGCCCCTAATCCGGTAAATGCGGGTACAACATATATATCATGGCTATCTTTAACTGATTGAGCCATTTTTTCTGACTCACTAGCATCAGAGATAATACGCATTCCATCCCTTAACCATTGAATAGCTGAACCAGCTACAAATATACTACCTTCCAAAGCATAAGTAATCTTACCATCGATTCCATAAGCAATTGTAGTTAAAAGCCCCTTGCTAGAAAGAGTTGGTTTAGATCCTGTGTTCATTACAATAAAGGCACCAGTGCCATAAGTATTTTTAATAGTACCTGGTTCAATCCCTAACTGACCAAACAAAGCAGCTTGTTGATCACCTGCAATTCCAGCAATTGGTACTTGAACGCCATAAAAAGAATATCCGGCAGTATAGCCATAAACTTCAGAAGATGATTTTACTTTAGGTAACATTGATTTAGGAATGTCTAAAAGCGATAATATCTCTTCATCCCATTTTAAATCGTTAATATTAAATAACATTGTACGACTAGCATTGGAATAATCGGTTGCATGCACGCGACCACCCGTAAGTTTCCAAAGCAACCATGTATCTATAGTTCCAAAAATCAAATCGCCAGAATTAGCTTTGGTTCTAGCTCCAGGAATATTATCCAAAATCCATTTGATTTTAGTAGCAGAAAAATAAGAATCAATTACTAACCCTGTTTTTTTATGGATAAAATCTTTATATCCCTTTTTCTTTAAATCGTTAGCAATTCCACTAGTCTGTTTAGATTGCCAAACTATCGCATGATAAATGGGTTTACCAGTATTTTTATCCCAAACGACCGTGGTTTCTCTTTGATTGGTTATACCTATCCCCCTTATTTTGTAAGGTGGAATATTAGTTTTAATCAAAGTGTCTGAAATAACCGATTGCACTGCACTCCAAATTTCATTAGCATCATGTTCAACCCATCCAGAATGCGGAAAGTATTGGTGAAATTCTTTTTGCGATTTGGCTATGATTTGGCCACTCTTATTAAAAATAATTGCACGAGCACTAGTGGTTCCTTCATCAATTGCCATTAAATATTGTTCATTATTCATAAAAATTCAATTCTTCTTTACTTCTAGTTTTCTTCGCTTTTTAATTTACCACCAACACTGTATCTATCTTTACGCATTTCATTTAAAATAACATGAATATGTTCCTCAGGAGCGCCAGTATCCTTAGAAACCACTGTGGTAATATCTTTAACTAAATTCTTTAATTGTTCTTCACTACGACCTTCGATTAAATTAACATTTATAATTGGCATAACGTAACTCCTTAATAATAAATTAATAGTTTGATTATACTTTAAAAAGGATTGCACTTCAATTTAAAAACTATTATATGTATTGTGTTATATTATATACAATTGATTAACTACTAAGAAATGAAGTGATTATTTTGAATAAATATTCTGCATGTACAAGTATTATAATCGGAAAAAAAGCATCTACTGATGGTTCAATTATGATTGGTAGAAATGAAGACTGTAAATCATCATGGCCTAAACATTTTGTTGTACATTCGGCTAAAAAATTTAAAAAAGAAAATGTGTTTAAGTCTAATGATAATGATTTTAAAATTTCATTGCCATTAACTAGATATAAATACTCAGCAACTCCAGAATGGACCACGAAGTATGGTTTATTTGAAGAAAATGGCTTTAATGAATATGGTGTTGCTATGAGTGCAACTGAAAGTGCTTATTCGAACAGCCAAGTATTAGGATATGACCCCTTAGTTAAAGATGGCATTGGTGAAGAAGCCATGGTAACGGTGGTCTTGCCATATGTAAAAACCGCTCGTGATGGTGTTAAAAGATTAGGAAATATCGTGTCTAAATACGGAACTTGTGAATCAAACGGGATTTTATTTGCTGATAAAGCAGAAGCCTGGTACATGGAAACTGGTTCTGGACATCATTGGGTAGCTAAAAAGATTCCAGATGATTCATATGCAGTTATATCTAATCAACTATCAATTGAGAACATTGATTTTAACGATAAAGAAAACTATCTTTACTCTGAAAATATTTATGATTTTGTAAATAAAAATAATTTACAAACTTCTGAAGATGATCAGTTCAATTTTAGAAACATTTTTGGCATTAGAGATGTTGACGATACAAAATACAATAATCCACGTGTCTGGTATGGTCAAAAAATGTTTAATCCCAAAATTAAGCAAGGTCCAAAAGAACATAACATGCCATTTGTTAGAAAGGCCGAAAAGTTACTTTCAATCGATGATGCACAAAGATTCTTATCTTCACACTTTGAAGGAACTAAATATGATCCCGTAGGTGATGGTGAAGAAAACGATAAAAAAATGTTTAGACCAGTAAGCTTAGCAAAAACTCAAGAGGCCCATGTTTTGCAAATACAACCTAAATTACCGACATCAATTGGATGTGTTCAATGGATTGCTATGGGAGTTGCAGCTGAAAGTACTTTCGTACCGTTTTATCAAGGGATTGATGATACTCCTGAGCAATATAAAAAAGGTGAAATTAATTATGACCCTAATTCAGCGTATTGGATATTTAAATTAGCTGGAGTTTTAGTAGATGCTCATTATAAATATTTCATATCAGATTTAGAAGATCTACAAAAAGAAATGAAAATCTTAATCAGACAAAACATGATTAAGATTGAACATCAATATAAAAATAAAAATAACGCATGGTTAACTGAAAAAAATAACAAATTAGCTGAAAAAATACTGCAAGAATATCAGAAGTTTGCATATCGCATAATATCAAAATCTACTGATTTTTCACCTTTAAATTATAAGCAAAATTTAGATTTATAAAGTAAAAAAAGGAATCAACATTAAATGTTGATTCCTTTTTTAATAGTTTATTAACGACGACGTGATTCTTTAATACGTGCAGCCTTACCACTACGGTCACGTAAGTAGTAAAGTTTAGAACGACGAACACTACCACGACGAATTACAGTAATGCTAGCAATTCTTGGTGAATGTAATGGGAAAATACGTTCCACACCAACACCAGAACTAATCTTACGTACAGTGTAAGTAGCTTGAATACCTGTACCATGACGTTTAATTACAACACCTTCAAAGTTTTGAAGACGTTCATTCTTACCTTCAACAACCTTAACAGCAACACGAACAGTGTCACCAGCTCTAAATTCAGGAACATCATTCTTTAATTGTTCCTTGTTAATCTTTGCGATTAAATTATTTTGACGCATAACGAAATCTTCCTTTCAACTAGCATTCATGTCTAAATAAAATCCAACAGCGGAATACCGTTTTTTTTAGCTTCAATAAGCCGTTAATAATACTAACATAGAGATGTTAGGTTGTAAAGTTTAATTATTATTTTCTTCTTCAATCCTAACATCAGCTAATAATGATTTTTGAGTATCCGTTAATTTTTGGTGATCAATTAAATCCGGTCTTCTTAGATACGTTTTTCTAAGTGCTTCTTTTTGTCTCCACAAATCAATTTTTTGATGATTACCACTAATTAAAACTGGTGGTACTTTACGCCCTCTAAAGTCAGCAGGTCTAGTATACTGTGGATATTCTAGTAAACCACTAGAATAAGAATCACCTGGAGCAGATTCTTTATTACCTAAAACTCCTGAGAGTAATCGAACTGTAGAATCAATCATGACCATTGCAGGCAGCTCTCCACCAGTTAATACAAAATCACCTAAAGAATATTCATCAGTAACTAATTCTTTGATACGTTCATCATATCCTTCATAATGACCACAAATAAAAGTTAAGTGATCTTCTTTGGATAATTTTTCTGCTTCTTTCTGATTGAAAGTTTTACCTGCTGGATCTAAAAGAATAACTTTACCTCTGCTGATTCCTTGCTCAGAAGCCCTTTTTTCTACATGTTCTAAAGCATCAAAAATTGGTTGTGGCTGCAATAGCATACCTGCACCGCCACCAAATGGATAATCATCAACATTATTATGTTTATTAGTTGAAAAATCTCTAAAATTAGTAATATCAATATCCAATAAACCTTTATCCACTGCTTTACCAACTATAGAATCACCCAAGGGTCCCTTAAACATATCTGGAAATAGGCTTAAGACATCAATTTTCATCATCTAAGCCCTCCATTAACTCTACAATTATCTGGTTATTATCTAAATCAACCTTTTTAATAACTTGATCAATTTTAGGCAATAATAAATCTTTCTTATTTTCTCTGCCAACTACCCAAACATCATTAGGTCCTAATGACATAATATCTTTAATTTGTCCTAAATGAGTATTATCAAGGTCATATACATCCAAACCAATTATTTGGTGGTAATAATATTCACCAGGTTTTAAATCGTCTGTAGATAACTCATTTTCTGAAATTTTTAATTGTGAAGGTTTTAAATATTCAATATCATTAATGCTAGGTTTACCCTTAAAATGAAGTAATATGAAGTTCTTATGTTTTCTAACTCCGTCAATTTCTAATTTTTCACTACTGCCATCGTTCAAAAAAGCATAAACTACGTTACCAATTTTAAATCGTTTTTCAGGAAAATCTGTTACTGAATTAACTCTGACTTCACCATTTAAACCTTGAGTATTAACAATTTTACCTATATTATAAAAATTCATTACACCACTACTCCTAACTAAAATAAAAGAACTCTTAAATAAAACCCAAAGGTTTAATTTAAGAGTTCTTATTTTTACTATCTTCGATAACTAACCTTACCTTTTTATTTCCCGAAACGCGAGCACTATAGACAATTGTTCTAATTGTCTGAGCTATGTGTCCCTTTTTACCAATGACTCTACCAACATCTTTGACATTAGTATGCAAATGATATTCATAAAAACGGCTTGATTCACTATGAGAAATAGTAACATCATCTGGATGTTTTACCAGTGGTTTTACAATTGTTTTAATAAGCTCATCAAAATTAGTCATAAACAACACTTATCACTTATTTTTTAGCGTATTTAGCTTCGTGATATTTCTTCATGATACCAGCTTCAGATAATAAGTTACGAACAGTATCTGAAGGTTGAGCACCTTTGTTTAACCAGTTGAAAATATCTTCTTCTTGAAGGTTAACAGTGCTTGGTTGAGTTAAAGGATTGTAAGTACCAACCTTTTCAATGAAACGACCGTCACGAGGACTACGTGAGTCAGCAACTACAACACGGTAGAAAGGACGTTTCTTTGAACCCATACGTTTCAAGCGAATTTTAACAGACACATTGAACACCTCCTGTATATTTATTAACGATAACTAATATAACAGTTATTTTAGTGCTTGTAAAGGTTTTTTTCTTTACACCATTAAATTATTCCTAAAATCAGTTACTTAAAATTGCGTAACAATAAATCTTTTGCTGATATTTCTAAGAAAGCATTATTTTTTACAACAAAATTATGCACAGAAGCATAGTCATCAAAATTTAATTTACTATCAACAATTTCAGCATCATATATACACTTAGCTAATTCTAAATCATTTACATTAATTCTACGTTTATAAATAGGATTTGCATCGTATATATCATCCCAATTATCTCTTAAGATGGAAATTGCTAATTTTATTGCCGATTTATTATTTAAAGCCGTATCAATTAAATGAGGATCTAGTAATTTACTCATAATAAACCTCCTTTATAAGAATTGATCATGTACAGAAATAGCTTTACCAATAATTTTATGATTCAAAGAAAAATTGTTCATTGGTTCAGTCAATACCCAAAATGTATTAAAGCAACGGTATTGATGAACGTCTTTTTCTCCCTTGCCATCAGTCAAAATAACTGAAACATCTAACTCTTTACTATTATCATGCAAAAAATTAAAAATAGTCTGAAATGTAGTTCCACCACTACCAAATTTTTCAAATCTTACTTGATTATAATTATTTAAATTGTATGCATTAAATAAATCTACTTTGGTATCAAAAGGATAAACAAAAATTGGAAAGTTGTATTTTTTTAAAAACTGTTGCAATTGTTGCAGCAAAAAACTTAATTCATTGTTTGTCATCGATCCAGAATTATCAATAAAGATATTTATATTATGTGCATAATTAGTAATCTTTCCTGGTAAATCCATTCGATAAGGTTGCCTACGATTAAATCTAGAATACGACGTCTGACTGCCGAAGTTAATATTACCATTGCCTAATTTAAAAAAAGAATTCCAATCTATCTTTGATTTAGAATGGGTAGTTTGATTTTGTATAAACAATTTTAAATTATTATCAATAACACCCCTATGTTTAATACTTGTTGCAGAAATAGCGTCTTCAACTAAATTCTTTATCGTAGCAGTTTTAATTAAGTTGTCATCATAACTATGTTGCCAACCACTATGATCGTCATTGATATTTTTTCGTTTATTATTTTGTGAATTAGACTGACCTATTGAATCAAAAAATTTACTTTTCATTAATAATGATACATATTGGCTTGAATCAGCCATGTGTGGCAAATTCAAATTATATTTAAAATTAATCTTATCAATTGAAATAACATTTGATGGAACATCATCAATATATTGATTAATTGCAAGGTCGCATGCAATGTCCGTTATTACATTGGGAGCGTTGTATCTAATTGGGTGAAACCATGCTATGTGTAAAGATAAATGTTTTAATAAAAAGATAAGCGTTCTTTCATTTTTAATTTCATGCTTAAATCTCTCAGGATTAAAAGCTAGATTTATATTATTATGATGCCAAATTAAACCCATAGCATGAGTTATTTGATAATCACACACCTTGGGTAATTGAATTAATAAGTTAGCATAAAATGAATTATCAGTATTCAACATTTTAATAATTTCATGATTAATAATGCTATGAACATTATTCTCCAACTCATCATTATTATTTAAATAAAATAGTGCTTTGTCTAAATCCATTTAAATCACCTAAATTCAATAAATGCTATTTTCTGAATTTTTTGATATAAGTTCACATATTCATTAGCATGCGTATTCTGACATGTTTCAAAAAGATAGTTAATAAAATTAGTTTCATTATTGATTTTCAATACTAACGCATATTGACCATCTAAGCTGACTAAATCAATTAGAGATAACAGTTTATAAGCTAATTGTTCAGTTAATAGCTTTTCTAAATCAATTTTATGCAATAAATTAAATAATATCTTGCTTTTAGAAGCTTCATTTAAATTTTTAAACTTAACTGTTAAGTCATTAACACTTTCGTTTAGTATATCTTCTACACTCAATAGTTTTAGATGTGTGTTTAAAAAATTGCAAAAATCATTAGCGATGAGGGCACCTAAGTCACCGGATACAATTTCTAATACCAATTTATAATTGTCTAACAAATTTGTTTGTTCTAATTGAATCAAATTATCTGATACTCGTTTCCATGCTCTAGGAGTTGGATGTAAGTCTTCATCGTTATTTTTAAGTAGCATCTCTGGATTGGCTTTTAAATACTGAATAATCAATGGATAAACACCATCTTTAATAGCCCATTGCAACCACTCATCTACATTAGTACCCATTATAATTCGAGTGGTACGATCCTTAATCGCATCATCACTGTATGAAACACTATAATTACTATTACTAAATCCGCTCATTGTTGAATCCGGGTTTTCCGCAATAATAATTTTAACTTGCTTAGGTAATTTCAAGGAATGAATTTGTCGTTGTAATACTACATTCATTAACTCACTTTGTACGGCTTGACTACCACGATTAAATTCATCTAAAAACCAATAAATGTCCTGTTTAGGATGTGATTGCGCATAATTAATAATTTCAATCAAAGTATGTGAATATCCAAATTGAACATCAGCCAATTTACCATAGTCTCTAGTCTGAATAAATGAATCACTAGTTAGTGGCGGAACCGGAATCGATAAATCACCTTTTTCTGACAAACTGACTACTGTAGTAAATAATCTAGCACTATTTTGTTTAGCTAAATCTTTTACTAAAGCAGATTTACCAATTCCAGCATTTCCTACAATACTAGGAACATTATTTCCACTAAGTACTATTTTTACAGCTTTTAAAGTTTCATTATAAGTTAAACTCATAGACTAACCTCCATTTAAGGAATTGTAAAAAAGGTCTGATTACTAATTAGTTTAGTAATCAAACCCTTTAAAATTCTATTTACGACGTTTTTTATTACGACGACGTTTGTTTTTACGCATCTTTCTACTCATACGTTTCATAGCCAATTGAGACATTTTACCGCCTAAGCCTGAACCCATACCACTTTGACCTAGCATATTTTCCATTCCAGACATATTTCCGTTAGACATTTTATTCATCATTTTTTTCATAGAATTAAATTGTTTAATCATACGGTTTACTTCTTGAACGGGTCTTCCAGAACCTCTAGAAATACGACGTCTTCTAGATGGATTTAATACATCTGGATTGGTTCTTTCTTCATTAGTCATAGAATAAATAATTGCTTTAATATGTTCTAAGTCCTTAGGATCCATGTTAACGTTTTTCAAAGCAGGATTATTAGCCATTCCAGGAATCATTTTTATAATATCCTCTAATGGCCCCATCTTTTGAATTTGTTGCAATTGATCTAAAAAGTCATCAAAGTCAAAAGTATTCTCACGCATTTTTTCGGTTAACTTTTGCGCTTGCTTTTCATCATAATCTTGTTGAGTTTTTTCAATTAATGAAAGAATGTCTCCCATTCCTAAGATTCGAGAAGCCATTCTATCTGGGTGAAAGACATCTAAAGCGGTCATCTTTTCACCTTGACCAACAAATTTAATTGGTTTATTTGTAACATCACGAATAGATAGAGCAGCTCCACCTCTAGTATCACCATCTAGCTTAGTTAAAACAACCCCAGTGATATCTAAAGCATCATTAAAACCTTCTGCAGTTTCAACCGCATTTTGACCAGTCATAGCATCTACAACTAACAGAATTTCATCAGGTTTAGCATATGCTTTAATATCTTTTAACTCATCCATTAGTTTTTCATCAATTTGTAAACGACCAGCCGTATCAATAAGCACATAGTCATTATGGTTTTCTTTAGCTTGAGCTAAACCAGCCTTAACAATGTCTAATGGTTCGATATCTGTTCCCATTTGAAAGACAGGTACTTCAATTTGTTTACCCACCTGTTCTAATTGATCAATTGCGGCAGGTCGATATATATCCGCAGCAATCATAAGTGGTCTAGCATTTTCTTCTTTTTTCAATTTTAAAGCTAATTTACCAGCAGTAGTGGTTTTACCAGCACCTTGTAAACCAGCCATCATAATTATTGTGGGTATTTTTTCTGATTTATTTAAAGGAACATCAGTTTCACCCATAGTTTTAGTTAATTCTTCATTAACAATCTTCACAATTTGTTGGGCTGGATTTAACCCTTCTAAAACATCTGCGCCTTTGGCTCTTTCTCTGATGTTTTTAACGAATTTTCTAACCACTGTAAAATTAACATCGGCTTCTAACAATGCTAAACGAATTTCTCGCATTGTTTCTCTTAAATCAGATTCTGAAACCTTTCCTTTACCTCTTAAAGAACGCATCGCTTTTTGCAGTCTTTCAGTTAAGCCTTCAAAAGCCATTCAATTCACCACTTTCAAATTTCTTCTATATTTTCTAAACTGTCTACTAACTCCAATAATTTATCATCATTAGAATACTTAGCATTTACATAATCTCTAATCGCGTCAGTTTTTTTGTTTCTAATAACAAAATTACTATAGAGATGTAGTTCTTTTTCATAATTTTCTAAAATAACTTCAGTTCTACGGATATTATCATAAACCGCTTGTCTACTAACGTCAAAGTCTTCCGAAATTTCTCCCAATGAATAATCGTCTGCATAGTAAAGTTGCATATAATTTCTTTGCTTTTTAGTTAATAGCGGACGATAAAATTCAAAAAGTGAATTAATTCGATAATTTTTTTCTATTTCCATAGACTCTCCTAATGATTAAAATTAATTAACTAAATCCTTAAACAAGCCATATACATATTCACTAGGATTGAATTTGCTTAGATCAGTTACTTTTTCACCTAATCCAACATATTTAACAGGTAAATGCAATTCATTACGAATAGCTAGAATGATTCCACCCTTAGCAGTTCCATCTAATTTAGTTAATACAATTCCAGTAACATTAGTAACTTCTTTAAATAGTTTAGCTTGATTAAGTGCATTTTGACCAGTGGTTGCATCTAAAGTTAATAGCACCTCATGTGGTGCTTCAGGAATTTCCCTGGTTAAAACTTTTTTCATCTTAGCTAATTCATTCATTAAATTAACTTTATTTTGCAAACGACCAGCAGTATCAACAAATAGAACATCGTAATTATCTTTTTGTGCTTTTTGAACCGCTTCATATACTACTGCTGCTGGATCACTACCTTCTTCTTTTTTAACGATGTCCACACCGTCTCTTTGAGCCCATACATTAAGTTGTTGAATTGCTCCAGCTCTAAAAGTATCGGCAGCAGCTAACAGTACCTTCTTGCCCTGATCTTTGTATAGTTTAGCCATTTTACCAATAGTAGTAGTTTTACCAACTCCATTAACCCCAACAAACATGATGACACTTAAACCGTCATTGACTAAGTTAATGTTATTATTTTCTCCGTTACCAGCTTCATCATAAATATCAATCATCTTTTTAACAATCACATTTTTAACTGTTTCAGAATCTTTAGCATTTTGTAGTTTAACTTCATCACGCAACTCATCTGTTAATTTTACAGCCATATCAAAACCAACATCCGACTCAATCAAAGTATCTTCTAAATCTTCAAAGAAGTCTTCATCTACGCTTCTAAAGTTAGCAAATAAACGGTTTAACTTATCCATAAAAGAAGAACGAGTCTTTTTTAACCCTTTGTCATATTTATCTTCTTCATTTTCATTATCGGATTCAATATTGTTTTCTTCATCTTCCAATGAAACATCATTCGCATTTTCAAAATCATCATTTGTAGATTCAGATTCTTGATTTTCTTCAGATACATTAGTTTCAACTTGCTCTGGTTGTTCTAAGTTATTGGCTTTTTCATCATTATTGTCTATTTTTGACTCTTTAGTCTTAGTATCGTCTAAGTTTGAATCTGCATATTCTACAACTGTTTCAGCATTAGAATCTACTTCTTCATGATGATTTTCTATTTCTGATTCTTCACTTTGTTCATTGATAACATTATCTTCACTAGAATCGGTTTTATTATCTTTAATTTCTGATGAATTTACATCACCATTAAAATCATTAGATTGACTAGCATTATTTAATTCATCATCAGATTCATTACGGGTTTTTTCACCATCTGAGTTAGATTGAGCATGCTCTTCTACTTTGTTTTTTTTCTTTTTCCTTTTAAATATATCAAATAATCCCATTAATTAATTCTCCTTTTTAGAAACTATCTTATCGAAGTTTACTGAAACTAGCTTAGAAATTCCAGAATCTTGCATTGTAATACCACTTAAAGTATCGGCATACATCATCGTTTCTTTTCGATGCGTAATTACTATAAATTGAGTTTCTTGTTTCAACTTACATATATATTTAGCAAATCTATCAACGTTACTAGAATCTAAAAATGATTCAGCTTCGTCTAAAATACAAAATGGTACCGGTTTAACTCTAAGAACTGCAAAAAGTAAAGATATTGCTGCTAGAGATTTTTCACCACCCGAAAGTAAATTAATATTCCGATATTTTTTACCTGGTGGTTGAACCATGATATCAATCCCAGTATTTAATATATCATCTGGGTCAGTCAACAACAATTTAGCTTTTCCACCACCAAAAATGTCTTGAAAAACTTTTTTGAATGAATCATTTAAATTATCAAAACTATATTTAAAACGATTTACAACCTCTTTATCAATTTGTGCCATCGTTTTTTCTAATTGATTTTGAGAAGATTTTAAATCGTCAGATTGTTGTGTTAAAAACTCTAAACGTTCCGAAACATTTTTATATTCTTGAATTGATTGTATATTTACTGAACCCATTTGCTTTAAAGAGGATTCTAAATAATCAACTTTATGATTTAACTTTTGCAAATCAATGGCTTCAAGGTTATGTTCTGCTTCTGGCGTAAAATTATATTCTGATTGTAATTTTTGTTTTATATTAAATAAATCATTCTTTAATGTATTATTTTTCAACTTTAACTTGTTCAAATTAATGCTTTTATTTAAAACTTTATCATTAATTTTACTTAATTTATTTTTTTCTAACTCAATTTTATGGTTAAAATCATCTACAGAATTATCAAGTTTTTTAAGCTTACTATTAACTTCTTTTATTTGATCAACAATATGCTTTAACTTTTCTTCACTGTTATTATTAATAACACTATTACTAATTTTTTTATCTAATTTATTTTTGCTATTATCAACTGTAATCATCTTATTATTAATAGTTTCTAGTTGATTAGTTAAATCTTTTCGTTGTAATTCATAATTAGCGGATTTTTCGTTATATAACAAAATTTTTGAATTCATATCATTGATACAAGTCTGAACTTTTTTACGTTCTTCACTTAAATCATTTAAATTTTTTTCATAATTTACTAACACTATTTTATTGTCATTAATTTGATTTTCATAATCATCAATTATAGAAACATTATATTCATTTGAATCATTTAAATCTTGACTAAGTCTTTTTATAGTTAAATTGTCAGCTCTTAAATCTCGATTAAAGTTATTAATTTTGTCAATAACATTGTCAATTTTTGATTTTACTTTAATGGATTTTTTGCTATTTTCATCTAAAACATTTTTTAGACTTTGTATCGATTTTTCAGCTTTTTTAATATTTAAATCTAAAGTTTCAATCTTTTTTTCATAGTCTAACATTTTGTTATTAGCATTTTTAAACTGTTTTTGAACTAAAATGATTTTTTGCTTTAAGTCCAGCAAACTACTTTTTTCATGTTTAAAAACACCACCAGTAATCGAACCACCGGCATTAACAATTTCACCATGTAAAGTAACTACTTTGTATCTATAATTAACTAACTTACTAATTTTTACTGCTGTTTCTAAGTTTTCAGCAACTAGTATATTGCCTAATAAATATTTTTTTACTTTTTGCAAAGAACTAGGCATCGAAATTAACTCATCAGCAACTCCGACGTATCCTAAGGTGTTACTTAGCTTATTTAAATTGCTATCGTCAATGCTATGCTTTATTAACTCATTTTTAGGCAAAAAAGTAGTTCGACCTAATTTATTTTTAGCCAAGAATGCGATTGCATTCTTGGCATCGTTACTACTTTCAACGATAATATGCTTCATTTTATTACCTAAAGCAGTATTTATAGCTTTTAAGTATTTAGAATCAATATCTATAAAATCCACTACTATTCCAATAATCCCTGATAAATTATTCTCAGCCAAATACTTAGCAATATTTGTTAAATGATTATTATTAGATTTTAGATTATCTAATTGCGATTTTTTACTCTGAAAATCTTTGATTGAATCATACCATTTGCTTTTAGTAACGTTTAAAGCATGCTTATTTTCTACAATCATATCTTGTAATAAATTAATTTTTTTGCTTCTTAAATCAATTTCATTAGAATATGCATCATCGGCCTTTTTATATAAATTAAGTTGATTATTTAAAATATTAATTTGATTTTTAGTATTAATCAAAGATTGATTTTTTTCAGATAACATTTGTTCAGTCTTTTTACGGTCTTTACTCAAATAATCAAACTTATTTTTAGCATTGGAAAGCTTACTAATTAAGTCTAATTGTAAGTTTTTAAATTTATTTTGTTTTTGATTAATTGATTTAATTTGAAAATCTAAATGGTTTAAAGTGTTTTGTTGAGATTTTAGATCAATATTTTCATTAAAATGCTTTATCTCTTTACTTAGTTTTTGATTAGTATTTAATTTATTTATTATTTTTGTTTTTTCTTTTTTTAAATTAGTTAAAGTAACCTTAAACTCTTGGAGTTGTCGATTATTAAACAAAATCTCTTGTTGAGATAAATTATTTTTACCAGTAATAATCTCTTGTTGTTTAGTTAATTCAATCAATTTTGCTTGCAAAAGCTTACGATTAGTATTTTTATCAACAACTGATTTTTCAAAATCATTTAAATTGGTATGACTGGTTTTTATAGTACCTTTTAAAATATCTATTGAGTCATTAGTTGTAGATATCTCTAGCTGCAAATTGTTAATGTCCGATAAACTTTTATGATAACTATAAATTAACTTTGATTTGTTTAAAGAACCTAATTGCTGCTTTAGTTGTAGATATTGATTAGCTTTGTCTTTTTGCTCGTTTAGTGAATTTACCTGTACTTTTAATTCATGAATAATATCATTAATTCTAATTAGATTACGATTATTTTCATCTAATTTAGCATTCGTTTCTTGCTTTTGATTTTTATATTTATAAATTCCAGCTAGTGTTTCAACAATATAACGCCTATCTTCAGGTTTACTATTGAAAATATTTTCAACGTTTCCTTGCGAAATGATTGAAAAAGAACCTTGGCCTATTCCTGAATCCATAAAAAGATTATTAATATCTTTTAAACGACAAATTTTATTATTAATATAATAATTACTTTCACCATTTTTAAATATTTCTCTAGCAATGGACAATTCCGTATAGTCAATATTAATGTAATGATCTGAATTATCAAAAGTTAACTTAACTATGGCACGATTCAATGAATTATGCCCTGCGGAACCTGAAAAGATAATATCTGGCATTTTTTCACCACGTAAGTTTTTAGCTGATTTCTCACCTAAAACCCATCTAATAGCTTCAATAATATTACTTTTTCCACTACCATTAGGCCCAACAATTTCAGTTAAGCCTTCATGAAAACTAAATTTCGTTTTTTGAGCAAAAGATTTAAATCCGGTTAACTCAAGCGATTCTAGTTTCACAATGATTGCTCCATTCTAACTATAAATATTTCTTTAAGGCTACTTTAGCAGCCCCTTGTTCAGCGTTCTTTTTAGAGTGACCAGTTCCTACACCACATTCATCCCCATCAATACTTACTGATACTTTAAACTTACGATCGTTATCAGGACCATTTTCATCTAATAAATGATATTCAATGTCAACCGGACCATGTTGTTGAGCTAACTCTTGTAGTTCCGTTTTATGATCAAAGAACTCATCAAACCATCCTTGATCAAGCTTAGGAAAAATAACTTGATGACAGAATCTAATAACTGGTTCCATTCCTTGATCTAAGTAAACAGCACCAATAAATGATTCAAAAATATCACATAATAGTGAGTCACGTTCTCTAGCATGAGCTTTTTCTTCACCTTTACCTAATCGAATGTATTTATCAAAATGACATTCTCGAGCAAAACTGCTAAAACTATGTTCATTTACCATAGCCGCTCTTAATCTTGTCAATCTACCTTGTGGTAATTTAGGATAACGTTTAAAAATATATTCTGAAACAACTAACTCGTACACTGCATCACCTAAAAATTCAATTCTTTCGTAAAATTTCAAATTTTCTTTGGGGTGTTCATTAACATATGAAGCTTGCGTAAAAGCTTCATCTAAAAGGCTTTCATCATTAAATTTTATATCAAATTTATCTTTTAATAACTTATCAAATTCTGCGTCCAAGTTCTATTATCCTCCAAATTATGTTCTATGAATAAAAAGCGATTACCATCTAGTAATCGCTTTTCTGTTATTTATTATCTGAATGCGAAACAACAAAATCAGCGGCTTCATTAATTGTTTGAATGTTTTCAGCAGCTTCATCAGAAATTTCCGCACCAAATTCATTTTCTAGTGCTAAAACAAATTCTACAAAATCAATTGAATCAGCATCTAAATCGTTTTGAAAATTAAGATTACCATTAACTTTATCACGATCAACGCTAAATTGTTCAGCAACCATATCACAAATTTTATTTAAAACTTCTTCTTTTGTCATAATGAATTCCTCGCTATATCATATTTTATTTATAACATAATTATATCAAATTTTAGTTGTTTTTGGCATCACGTTTAATATCATCCATTTGTTGTGAATGTGCGTCGAAATATTCAACAACATCGTCAATAATATGCGAATCAATCATAGTTTTTATTTGATAAATAGTATTCTTAATTGTATTAGCTTTACTACTACCATGTGCTTTAATTACTGGAGCCTTAGTTCCCATTAAAACAGCACCACCATATTGAGAATAGTCCATTTCTTTTGCAATTTTTTTGAATGTTGGTTTAAGCATTAAAGCACCTAACTTAGACTTAACACCACCTTGCATAATTTCACCCTTGATTAACTCTAAAACAGAAAGTGCAGTCCCTTCAATAGCTTTTAAAGCAGCATTACCAGTAAATCCATCTGTAATGACTACATCAGCCGCTCCATTAAGTAATTCTCTAGATTCAACATTTCCAATAAAGTTTAAATCCTTATTTTTAGCAAATAGTTCATTGGCAGCCTTATGCAACTTGTCACCTTTATCAGCTTCAGTTCCGTTATTTAACAAACCAATTCTAGGATTATCAATATGACGAACGTTTTCAGCATAGTACTTACCCATAAATGCATATTGATATAGGTTAAATAGTTTAGATTCCGCATTAGCTCCAACGTCTAGCATAACAAAATTATCATGTTCTGGATCATTGACAATTGGTAAAGTAGTTGCTAAACCAGGGCGATCAATTCCTTTAATTCTTCCAATAATAAACAACCCTGCTGCTAAAATTGCACCAGTATTACCAGCTGAGAAAAACGCATCCGCTTTTTTATCTTTAACAGCTTGTGCAGCCATGTCTAAACTAGAGTTTTTCTTTTTCATAACTGCTTTAACTGGCTCTTCTCCCATTTCAATAACTTCATCTGCTTGTACTAACTCAATTCTTTCATTACTTTGTAGCAATGGTTTAATTTTATCAACTTGACCATATAATTGAAATTGAATGTCTTTGTAAGCATCCCTAGCTTGTTCTACCCCTTTAACAACTTCGTTTGGAGCATAGTCTCCTCCCATGGCATCAATTGCAATTTTCATTTTAAAAACCCTTTCTAATCTAAAATTTTTTCTGATAAGCTTGTTTGAATAAAGCTAGCTAATTCTTTATTTTCTTTAATATTTTCCCAATTTTTAGTAGAAACTATTTGAATAGCTTCTTGTTGAGCAATATTTAGCATTATAACATCACTAACAGGATCTCCAACCTTAAATTGGGGTATTCCTGATTGTTTATTACCAATTACATCTCCAGGACCTCTTAATTCTAAGTCCTTTTGTGAAATAATAAATCCATTGTTATTATCAACCATAACATTCATTCGTTTGGCACCTAATTCATTTTTAGGATCAGCTACTAATATACAATATGACTGACTATTTCCTCGACCTACACGACCTCTTAACTGATGTAATTGAGCTAATCCAAAATGTTCAGCATCAAATATAATCATGACAGTAGCATTAGAAACGTCTACTCCAACTTCAATTACCGTAGTTGATACCAAAATTTGAAAGTCATTATGCTTAAAGCTATTCATTACTAAATTTTTTTCAGCATCTTTCATTTTACCATGCAAAACACCAACTTTATATTTAGGTTGAAATATATCAGCAAACTGTTGATATATTTGTTCAGCATTTCGCATATTAACTGCATCTGAATCTTCAATCAAAGGTGTAACGATGTATATTTGCTCATGTTTTTGTAATCTTTCATACACGAATGGTAAGATTGATTTAAATTGATTGTTACGTATCCAAGTAGTTTTAATAGGCATTCTGCCCTTAGGCAACTCATCTATAATTGAAACATCCATTTCACCATATGCAGTAATAGCCAACGTTCGTGGAATTGGTGTAGCTGTCATAGATAGCACATTGGGACTTTTACCTTTATTACGCAGCTGTTTTCTCTGATTAACACCAAATCGATGCTGTTCATCAATAATTATCAATCCTAAATTATTGTAGATAACTTTTTCTTGAATTAGAGCATGCGTACCAATTAACAAATCAATATCTCCATTAACCAAACCATCTAATAAAGAAATTTTAGGCTTAGGTTTAGTATTCCCAGTTAACAAGGCTACATTTATTCCTAACGGTTCAAATAATTTAGCTAGTTTATTAGCATGTTGTTCAGCCAAAACTTCTGTTGGAACCATTAAAGCTACTTGATAACCACTAGTAATTGCAGCATAAATAGCTGTAGCAGCTACAATTGTTTTACCTGAACCCACATCCCCCTGCAAAAGCCTATTCATTTGTTTACTGTCACGCATGTCAAATAATATTTCTTTAACAACCTTTGTCTGTGAACCTGTTAATTGAAACGGTAAATGATTAATAAACTTTTTTACAGTATGTTCATCATAGTCAATTTGAATTCCATGATTAAAATCTAATTTTTTAATGCTTTGCAATTTCATCTGAAATAAAAAGAATTCATTAAATTTTGCTGTTCTCAAAGCTAAAAAAGTTTCTTGCTTTGTTCTGGGAAAGTGCATCCACCTAATCACATCAATTAAATTCAATAATTTATATTTTTCAATAATTTTGGATGGAATTAAATTGTGAATTAGGTCTTTATATTCTTCAAAAGCCAATTTAATTAACTTAACAATTTCTTTTTGACTAATATTTTTATTAGTAGAATAAATCGGTTGCATTGAATTAAATTTTTCATACCTAGAAAGCAGTTTAATTCCTGAAAGTGATTTTTTAACTAAATTAAACTTACCATAAACTAAAATTTCTTCACCAATTTGAATGCGTTTTTTTAACCATGGTTGATTAAAAAAACTAACTGGAACAACGTCATTATCTAATAACAATCGTAGATTTAATATATTTTTCTTTCTGCCAAAAAAATTAAGTCGTGGTTCTAATGCTACCTTACCTTTTAAGATAACCTTTTCTTGATCTTTTATCTCATTAATTGGTTTTATTTGTAAGTTTTCATATCTAAAGGGAAAATAATTTAAAAGATTATTAATGTCATATATACCTAGTTGATTCAAGTATTGGGCTTTCTTGGGACCAACACCTGGTAAGACTGATACTAAATCAGTAAGACTTTTCAAAAATAGTTCCCCCTTAAATAAACAATACATAAAATAAAAACCGGAGATCACTCTCCGATTTTTTATTCAACTGAAATCAAAAATGGATAAACCGGTTGCCCACCATCATGAATTTCTATTTCCAAATCTTCATCCAAAGCTTGAACAGCTTCTTTAATTTGGTTAGCTGTAGCTAAATCACCTTGTTGACCATAGATAATGGTAACAATCTCACTATCTTCATCTAGCATGGTATTTACCATGTCAGTAGCAGTTTTAATTAATTCTTTACCGTTAACTTCAATTTTACCGTCAACAATTCCCATAAAATCATCTTTTTTAATCGATAGATTATTAATTGTAGTATCTCTAACTGCATTAGTAATTTCACCACTTTTAACTGTATCTAACATTTCTTCCATAACTTTACAGTTTTCATCAGCGGATTGTTCAGGATTAAAGGATATTATGGCCGTCATCCCTTGAGCTAAAGTTTTACTGTGAACTATTTTAGTTGGAATATCAGAAACTTTAGCCGCCTCTTCTGCTGCCATAAAAATATTTCCATTATTAGGTAATAAAATAGCAGATTTAGCATTACTTTGATTTATCGCATTTAGCAAGTCTTCTGTACTAGGATTCATTGTTTGACCACCTTTAATTAAGTCAGTGGCACCTAAACTCTTAAAGAGTTCTCCTAATCCATCGCCTGAAGTAACTGCTATAATAGCTACATCTTTAGGTGAATTGTCATGTTCTGATGAATTATCATCTTGTTCAATAATATCCTCTTGTTGCATACGCATATTATCAACTTTAATATTAGATAAGTCACCAAATTTTTGAGCCCAGGACAAGATTTTTCCAGGAAATTCAGTATGAATATGTACCTTTACAATCTCGTCGTCATTAATAACTAATAATGAATCGCCCAATTTACTTAAATAGTCATAAAAGAAATCGTAGTCAAAATCATGTTCAACTTGCTTTCCTTTACCAATTCTAACCATAACTTGTGTACAATATCCATAAACTATATCATTAGGATCTAATTTACCCTGAACACTTTCCTTACCCTGTTCATGGCTAGCATCAATCATTTCATTCATTTCATGATTATTTGGTTGATGGGGTTCATCATTAATGTTAAATCGATTATTTAATACATCAGCAAAGGCTTTAATAACAAAAACTAGCCCTTGACCACCAGAGTCTACTACTCCAACTTGTTTCAAAACTGGCAATAGTTCTGTAGTAGAATTTAAGGCTAATTCAGCAGATTCATAGCATTTATCCATTAATACAGCCACATCTTCAGTATCATTGTTACAATCTTTTGCAGCTTGCGCAATTCCCTTAATAACAGTTAAAATAGTTCCTTCAGTTGGTTTCATAACTGATCCATAAGCAACTTTAGCGCTATTTAAGAAAGCCTTTGTTACATCATTAACTGTAAGAACTTCTTTGTCTTCTACAGATTTAGAAAAACCTCTAAATATCTGTGACAAAATAACTCCTGAATTACCTCTAGCACCCATTAATAATCCTTTAGCTAAAGATTGTGCTAATTCACCAACAGCATTACCTTGATTTTTGGCAACATAACTCGCACCACTTGAAAAAGACATGCTCATATTGGTACCGGTATCGCCATCTGGTACCGGAAAAACATTAAGTGAATTAATAAAATCCATATTTTGTTTTAAATTATGAGCAGCAGCTTGAACCATTTTATTAAATTCAATATTAGTTATCTGCTTAACTACCAATTATAAGTCCTCCAATTATTCGTTAATAACTTTTACACCTTGAACCACAACGTTAACGGCACTAGCTTTAATGCCTAACATAGTTTCTAAATTATATTTTACTTTTGATTGAACACTACGGCTTACTTCAGATATTTTTATACCATATATAACTATTACATTAACTTCAATGAATATTTCATTATCATGGTTTTGCTTAACGACTACACCTTTAGAATAATTATCTTTACCTAAAATAACGTTTACATTGTCTCTAATTTGATTCTTACTAGCCATACCTACGATTCCATAATTGTTAGTAACCGCAGCTCCAACAACTGTAGATATAACATCGTTCTTAATATCAACAATTCCATATTTAGTTTTAATTTTAACAGCCATATAATTAAGCCTCCTTAAATTAGAAGATCTACGCAGTATCGGTATATAATATTACCACAACATCAAAAAAAGCTAAAGTATTGATACTACAATAATTGTAAAGGTGTCAAGTATAATTACTTGAAAGAAAAATATTGCAAAATCACAATTAGTATGCTAAATTATTAGAGTGAGATTTAATATAAAAGCAGCGCTTTTTAAGCAATAAGATTACAAAGGAGGAATTTACCAATGGCTAAAGATTTCATTAACGGTAAAAGAACTCATTATGGTAACAAACGTTCCCATGCTTTGAATTCTTCACGTCGTAGCTGGAAGCCAAACTTACAAAAAGTTCGTATTTTAGTTGACGGAAAACCTAAGAAAGTTTGGGTTAGTGCCCGTACATTAAAATCAGGTAAAGTAACACGTGCCTAATTTAATTTAAACAAAAAAGACTCGATTTTTTAAATCGGGTCTTTTTTTGTTTAGTCTTTACTTTGAATAACACACATCATACCATTATCAAATGAAAAATGACCAATATCACCTAAAAACTCATTGCTAGAAAATGAAATTGGATGATTAACATGAAAGTTATTCAGTGTGTACTTTTCATCATTCAATGTCAAATTCATTTCAGTTAATGGGATAAAAGCTAAATATTTTTTGTCTAATATTTTATGCAAAGTATATTGACCAGGTAAAAAATATCTAATGTCATTTTGAGTATCAATAATTCTAACTTTTGGTGCAATATTTTTAAATTCATCCGACAAAAACATCAAAAAATTAGCAAAAAAATGGTCCAAACGACCACCAGTTGCACCATAAACATTAATAAAGTCAGCATGTAAACTTTCATTAGCAATCTTGATACCTAATTGAGAATCTGTATAATCCTTTACTGGATTAAAATAGCGTATATCTTTAACTTTAGAACGAACCTTTTCTAATTCATCTGCTTTTAATGAATCAAAGTCTCCAATCGCAATTGACGGAATAATTCCATTTTCTATTAATCTAAGGCTGCCGCGGTCAACACCTATCCACTCAGCATCAACTTCATTTAGCATCAAATTTTTTGGTAATAAATCAGTTGGACCGCCTAATAAAACATTTACTACTCTCATAATTATTTAGTAGCTTGTTTAATAGCTTCAATTCTTTCAGAAGGATTATCAGCATTAAATACATATGAACCAGCTACGGCTACTGTGGCACCAGCCTCATATGCTGATTTTACAGTTTCGTTATTAACTCCTCCATCAATTTCAATATCAAAGTTATAACCATTTTCTTTCTTTAGGTCATCCAATTGCTTAATTTTTTTAACAGTTTCAGGCAAGAATTTTTGACCGCCAAATCCAGGGTTTACTGTCATAACAAGAACTTGATCAACCATATAAAGTACTGGTTTAATTGCTTCAACAGGAGTACCTGGGTTAATAACAACTTCAGCTTTTACGCCTTTATTTTTAATCATTTGAAGCGCTCTGTGAATGTGTGGAGTAGCTTCAACATGAACACCAATTAAATCAGCACCTGCATCAGCAAAATCGTTAATATATCTTTCTGGATTTTGAACCATCATATGCACATCTAAGATCAAATTAGAAATAGGACGAATAGCCTTAACCCAACCTGGACCGTATGAAATGGCTGGTACAAATGAACCATCCATAATATCAATATGTAGATATTCTGAATCCTTTTCTATTTTTTCAATATCTCTTTGTAAATTTACATAATCGGCACTTAAAATTGATGGAGCTAATTTTATCATGTTTAATTCCTCACTTTTTATTATAAATAGGTTTTCTATCCTTTATTATATTATATAAACTTAGATAATTATCGTATCTAGTTTGTTCAATTAAACCACTAGATAGTAATTGTTTTATTTTACAACTAGGTTCATTAATATGCACGCAACCTCTAAACTTACATTCATTAGCATTACGTTTAAATTCCGGAAAATAGTTTCTTAAATCTTGAGCATCTATATTTAAAACATCATAAGACGAAAATCCTGGTGTATCAGCAACTAAACCACCATTAACTTCCATAAGACTTACTTTGCGAGTTGTGTGCTTACCACGATTTAATACTTTGGAAATTTCACCTGTTTGTAATTTTAAACCAGGTGAAATAGTATTCAACAGTGTAGACTTTCCCGCACCTGTTTGTCCCATAAAAACGGTTTCTTTATCTTTTAATAAATTAACAAGTAAATGATTTAAATCATCATGGCTTAAATTGCTCGGTAGAATAGTTTGATATCCTATCTGTTCATAGTCTTGCTGTATTTTTTCAAAATATGCAATCTTATCATCACTTAATAAATCTAATTTAGTAAAATAAATAATAGGCTTAATATTATTTATTTCTAAAGAAACTAATTGTCTATCTAAAAGATTATATGAAAAATCAGGTTCTACAGCTGAAGTAACAAGTAGCGCTTGATCAATATTAGCTATCGGTGGTCGAACCAATGAATTTCTTCTAGGTAATATTTTAAGTAAATATCCTTCATTTTCATTTGTCATTTGAAACTCTACATCATCACCTACAATTGGCGTAATTTTCTTCTTGCGAAAATTACCACGTGCACGTGTACGATATATTTTCTCATCACATAAAACATCATAAAAACCGCTTAACGATTGATAAATTTTACCTTTTTTCAATAAATCACCTCTGAAGTTTAATATTATTCATTCTTATTATAAAAGAAAACATTCATAAATTCATTATTAAAAGCCTTTTACATCATAGATGAACTTTTTTTAGCTACTATAAAGACAATGGTCTTATTAAAATCTGGAACTGGAGTATTAGGCTTAATGCTTTGTTTAACGATTCGATTCATCCCTATATCACTATCATAATCATAAAAAACTTTAACTTTAAATCCCTTTTGTTTTAATTCAATTCTAGCAATGTCAATATTTTCACCAACATAGTTCTTAATTCTTAAAGTATTAGGACCACTACTTACTATTAACTTAATTCCAGAGTTATTAAAAATAGATTTGCCCTCACCAGGAGTAGTTTTAATTACATGATTATACTCGACTTGACTATCTTTTCTATACTCAACTTTACTAACAAATAAATGCTTTTGTTTGATTATCTTTTCAGCATGATTTTTAGTTAACTTATTTACATTAGGTACGTCAACTCTAGAGAAAAAGAAAAAAAAGACGAAGCACTCAATTAAAACTATAAAACAAACTAGTGAAAAATAAATCAAAGCTAATTTTTTGCGTCTACTCATTGGTGGGTTGACATCAGACTTGTTTTTTTCAGCATTGTTATTTTTACTCTGAATATCTTTTAAATCAAGCACCTTAGTTGCATCATCAGAATCATAATCATCTTCACTATCAACAGGATGAAATCTTTTTTCATACTTTCTAAAAGTAGACAAAGAAGATTTTAAATCATTATACATGTCGTGTACGGAATTATATCTACTGGCTTGCTTTTTGGCAGTAGCCTTTAAAACTACATTCTCTAACGCCTGCGGAATCTTATCATTAATTTCCCTAGGTGAAGGCATTTGTGCATGCGAATGTTGTAAAGCAATTGCAACAGCCGTATCTCCATGAAAAGGTACATCATTGGTCAACAACTCATACAAGATAATCCCTAAAGAATATATATCAGATTTTTTGGTAGCCATTTCACCAATTGCTTGTTCTGGAGATAAGTAATGAATTGAACCAACAATCGAATTAGTCTGTGTCATAGAGTATTTAGACAAAACAATCGCTATTCCAAAATCTGTAATCTTAACGTTACCCTTTTTATCAATTAAAATATTTTGTGGCTTTAAATCGCGATGAATAATGTTATGCGAATGTGCTTCACGAACTGCTAATAAAATTTGACGCATGATTTTTACTATACGACCATTACTAATCGGATAATTTGCTTTTATATAATTTTTTAAATTATCACCATCAACATATTCCATTACAATATATTGAATACCTTCACTTTTGCCTACATCAAATACCTTAACAACGTGTGAATCATGTAATTTAGTAATTGCTAACTGTTCATATTTAAAGTGTCTTTTAGCTCTAGGATTATCACGAAAATCTAAACGCAAGGTCTTTATGGCAACTTTATGATGCTTTTTTAAATCATCAGCCAAGTAAACATCAGCCATGCCACCTTCACCAATACAGGAAATAATTTGATAGCGCGAGTCTAGTATATATCCCTTACGCATCTGGTAATCTCCCCTTATCATTCTTAATAATTAAAACACTGATGTTATCAGTTCCACCATTTGCATTAGCTAATTCAACTAAGTCTACACATTTAGTTTCCACATCATTATTTGAAGAAAGTTGTTGTTTGATTTCCATATCAGATAACATATTAGTTAAACCATCACTACAAATAAGAATTTGGTCTTTTAAATTAAATGGAAAATCTCTAATTTTAACATCAGAGTCATCGGATATACCTAAACTTTTTACTATTACATTTTTTAATGGTGAATTCAAAGCTTCTTTGGGACTTAATTCGCCACTTTTTACTAATTCATTAACGTAAGAATGGTCTTCAGTTAGCTGCATAAATTTATTGCCATGCATTAAATATCCGCGACTATCACCCAAATTAGTAATTAAAAAACGATCATTAAACACAATAGTTGCAACAACTGTAGTTCCCATATTCTTTAAACTATCAAATCTTTTAGAAGTATTAAGAATTTGTATATTAGAAAAATTTATTTGTGACTTCAACCACAAGTATGCACTATCATAGTCATCAAAATCAGTCTGTTCGAATTTTTCACCCATATTTAACACAGCCATTTTAGAAGCAACTTCTCCGCCACGATTTCCGCCAATTCCATCAGCCAATAATCCTAATTTAATATTTTTATTATTGGTAAAAACACCTACATAATCTTCATTATTTTCTCTCAGTTTACCAGTAATAGATTTATAAGCAACTTTCATAAAAGTCCATTCCTAACTTATTTCTTTCTCAACTTACATACAAAAAAACCATCAGAATCAAAATCATCTGGAAATACTCTAACCCATTTTTCATGGTCCTTGCAATTAATAATCAAGTTTTCATCAGTTTTAAGTAATTCAAACTCTGAATGCTGACTTAAAAAGTTGCTAATTACATCAGAATTTTCTTGGTTTAAAATAGTGCAAGTACTGTAAGTTAATACTCCACCATGTTTTAGTTTCCCAGCAACTGCATCTAAAATATCCAACTGAATATTGGCTAGATGCTCAACGTCAGATATTTTTTTCTCATATCTAATTTCAGGTTTCCTTCGGATTAAACCAATTCCTGAACAAGGTGCATCAATCAATATTTTATCAAAATACTCGTCTTCAAATTCATTATTTATTTTGCGTGCATCTAAGGCCTTAGTTTTAACTACTGCATCAACATGCATTCTTTTAGCATTTTCTTTAACCTTAACTAATCTTTTTTCGTGAAGATCAAACGCATATACTTTACCACCTAATTTTTCATCTAATTGTTCAGCAATTTGAATGGTTTTTCCACCCGGAGCTGAACAAGCATCTAAAATGCAATCAGAAGCTTTAATTTTCATTGAATCTACAGGTAGCATTGCACTTTCATCTTGTATAGTAATTTTACCCATTTTAAATAATTCACTTTTAGCAGCTGATTTTTTACTTACTAGTAAACTATTTTCAGATACTTTACTATCTTCTACTGAATATCCTTCAGATATTAATGCGGTTTTAACATCACTTTTATTAGTTACAAGACTATTAAAACGTATAGACTGCTTAGAAGGTAAATTAATACTTTCTAGAATTGAAATGGTTTTATTCATGCCTAATTGTTGAATAAGTTCATTTATAATCCATTCAGACACACTATATTTTATAGATAGTTTTTTAGTATTATCACTAATTTCATCAATACTAGGTAAGCCTTTATTTATAACTGCATGTAAAACCCCTGTAACCATTTTACGAATTCCAGCATGCCCCAGCTTTTTAGCTATGTTAATACTTTCATTTAAAATGGCACGGTTAGGAATTTTATCAAGAAATTCCATTTGATAAATAGCTGAATATAAAAGTTCTCGTACCCACGTATCTAATTTATTACTGTCTTTAATAAATGCTTTTAAATAAAATTCTAAAGTTAAACGATGTTGAACTACTCCGTATACAATATTAGTCATCAATCTAATATCACGATTACTCATATTATTGTTATTAATTACCTGATTTAATTGTAAATTAGAATATGCGCCGTCAGAAATCTTACTTAGGGTTTTAACTGCTAATAATCTTGGGTTATTTTCCATTGTCAATTACCATATCTCCAATTTGTATATTTTTACCAACACCATTTAAATAATCGGTAATAGTTTGTTTAGGCTTGCCAGCTGGTTGTAATTCAACAATAGAAATAACTCCTGAATTACCAGTAGCAATATCTAAAGCGTGTTTATTTTTGTTAACCACTGTACCTGGTTTCAAATCTGTACTAATATCTAAAGGTTTAGTTTTTAATATTTTAGTTCTTTTTCTAATCATAAATGTATATGCAATTGGATCAGGTCTTAAAGCTCTCACTTTGCAATCAATTTGACGAGCAGATTGATTAAAATCTAAAACTTCTTGTTCTCTAGTTATATTAGGAGAAAATACTACTTTGCTTTCATCTTGAGGTACTGGTGTTATGCTGCCATTTTCAATTTTAGGCAATGTTTTCAATAATAAGTCTCGACCTAATAAACTGAGCTTATCAAACATTGAAGCTGTATCATCATCTGGACCAATTTCAATTGCTGCTTGATCTAATACATCCCCAGCATCCATTTTTTTAACCATATACATAATAGAAACGCCTGTTTGCGCATCTCCATTCATAATAGAATATTGAACTGGCGCCCCACCTCGATATTTTGGTAGCAATGAACCATGAACATTTACAGCGGCAATCTTAGCCGCATTAAGTAATTTAACCGGTAAAAATTGTCCAAAAGCAGCAGTTATTATAAAATCTGGTTGCAATTCTAGAATTCTATTCATTTCTTCACTGCCACTAATTTTTTCAGGTTGCAAAACTGGTATATCTAATTCCATAGCTGTTTCTTTAACTGGAGAAGCCTTTAATTTTCTCTTTCTACCAAATGGTCGATCAGGTTGAGTAACCACATATTCAACTTTATATTCTACATTTTCTACTAAGCTTTTTAAAATAGGCACCGCAAAATTTGGTGTTCCCATAAAAACAATTGACTTCATTTTTTTAAATCTCCTTTTACATAAAACTTAATGGTTCTGAATCAATGTTTATATACAATCCTTTTTGTGCATCTTTTTGATAATAATTAAGAATAAATTGTAAACATTCATTTAACTTGGGTTCATTTTTATATTTAATAATAATTTGATAATAATATTGATTTTTAATTTTAGCAATACTACTAGGTGATGGCCCTAAAAAAATAGCCGTATTATTTAATTTAGCTTTTAAATATTTACTAATTTCAAATATTTTACTTGCCACTCTTTGTTCTTGGCCTCCATTTGCAGTAATTTTAATTGTGAAATAATAAGGTGGATAATTCATTTCGTGCCTAATATGCATCTCTCGAGCATAAAATTTTTCATAATTTTGTTGCTTCGCCAATTGAATTGCATAATTGTCAGGATTAAAGGTCTGAATATAAACTTGGCCTTCTTTTTCTGCTCTACCAGCTCTTCCGCTCACTTGAGTCAACAATTGGAAAGTCCGTTCACTTGATCTAAAATCAGGTAAATCTAATGAAGTGTCAGCATTTAAAACTCCCACCAAAGTTACATTTGGAAAATCTAGGCCCTTAGCAATCATTTGGGTCCCTAATAAAATATTGGCTTCGTTATTACCAAATCGATTTAATAATTTTTCATGTGCGCCCTTTTTTCTTGTGGTATCCACATCCATACGAATAATCTTTGCTTCTGGTATTAATTTTAATAACTCTTTTTGAGCTTTTTGTGTACCAGTACCATAGTATCTAATTTTACGACTCTTGCAGTTTACACAAATTTTAGGAATTGGTTCTTCATGACCACAATAATGACATTTCATACTGTAAGTATCCATATGCAACGTTAAAGATATGTCACAGTTAGGACATTTAAGTACAAAACCACAATCTCGACACATAACAAAAGAAGAAAATCCGCGACGATTAAGCATTAACACAACTTGCTCATTTTTAGACAGCCTTTGTTTAATTGCTGCTAACAGAGGTTCAGAGAAATCTTCTTGACCGTTTTTAGCTAATTCTTCTCGCATATCAACAACATTAACATTCGGTAACTTATGGTTATTAATTCGGCGAGGTAATTTTAAAAGTTGATAGACTTTTTTTGAAGCTCTAGCTCTAGATTCTAGCGAAGGGGTTGCACTACCTAAAACAACTGGACAATTATTATAATTACCACGCCATTTAGCCACTTCACGAGTTTGATAACGTGGATTATCATCTTGTTTATAGCTGGGATCATGTTCTTCATCCATTATAATGACGCCAATATTTTTTAAAGGGGCAAAAATAGCAGAACGTGCTCCTACAACTACCTGTGCCTTGCCTTCATTTATTCTGCGCCATTCATCATAACGTTCACCCTTAGATAATCCGCTGTGCAGTACCGCAACTAATTCACCGAACCTGCCTTTAACTCGATTAACGATTTGCGGAGTTAATGATATCTCTGGAACCAACATTAAAGCTGTTTTACCGTTAACTAATGCTTTTTGAATCGTTTGTAAATAGACTTCGGTTTTGCCTGAACCAGTTACTCCTTCTAATAAAAAGACATCTTTATTATGATCATTAATTGATTCGGCTATTTTATTCACCGCAAACGACTGATCATGGTTAAGTTTTAATGGGTAATTTCTTGAAACTGTTGATTTGTATGGATTTCGATATACTTCAACTTGTTTTTTTAATATCCATTTTTTATTCGTAGCAGTAGCAATCGTTGAATTAGATATTTTGTATCGATTTATTAAATCACTTTGCTTGATTTCAAGTGCATCATTTTCTAATATCAAATGCAGCAGTTTCTGCTGATTAGTAGAATTTTTACGCACCTTTTTCAAATACTGTTCAGCTTCAGCACTCGTTATATTACTTTTTATAAACAACTCTTTTTTAGAATTAGCTTTATCATTAACTAAATACTCTAAAGAAACTTTATTTTCTTTTTGCAATTTCATCAATTTATTCAGCAGTTTCTTATTACTATCAATTTCAGAAAAATCAATTGATTTAGTATTTTTGAAAAGATTAATAATATCTTTGTCGGTTATATTATTATCTAATAAATTAACGACTCTTTTATATTTAGCATGCATAGCACTAGGTAACATTGTAGATATACAATTAATACGAAAAGAATAAGTACTTTTAGCTAACCAAGCCGAAAGTTCAAGCAATTCATTATTTAATACCGCATTTAAATCCATAACTTTATCAATTTCTTTAATTTCAAAGTTCATGTCTTTTTCACTTTTATTAACAATATTAGCAATAATACCTTGAACTTTTCTTTTCCCATTTCCAAATGGAACTGCAACACGTGAGCCTACTGCAATTTGATTTTTTAAATCATTAGGAATTAAATATGTGTACGGTTTATCAGTTTGCATAGTTGGTACATCAACTATAACTTCAGCTAACTTCAATCTTACATCACCTTATTTATTAACTTTTCTACATATTAATTGAACTATTTGATTGGCTATTTCTGTTTTAGTAGACTTTTGTATACTTAACTGCTCTTCTTCACTAATCACCGTAACTTGATTAAAATCACTATTAAAGCCAATATCTTTTCTAGATACATCATTTGCAATTAACAAATCTAATTTTTTACTTAATAATTTTTTATGCGCATTTTCAAGTAAGTTTTCTGTTTCCGCAGCAAAGCCAATCGTGATTTGACCATCAGTTTTAATCTTAGCAACTTCTTTTAAAATATCATGTGTTTTTACTAATTTTAGTTCAAAAGTATCTTCTGCAGTTTTTTTTATCTTTTGTTGAGCAACTTGAGCAACTTTAAAATCTGAAACAGCAGCAGACATAACTAAACCATCAGCTAATTTAAAATTATTTAAAACGGCTTTTTCCATATCTGAACTAGAAACAACTGGTACTAAATTAACATTTTTTGGCACTTGCAAATTTGTAGGTGCGCTAATTAAAGTTACTTTACATCCAGCTTTTGTGAGAGCATCAGCTATAGCATAACCCATTTTACCAGAAGATTTATTAGTTATATATCTAACCGGATCAATAGCTTCTCTAGTACCACCGGCAGTAACTACAAAGTGTTTATCTTTTAGTAAATTACAAAACTCATTATTGGCACTTAAATAATCAAGAATTGATTGTGGCTCTGGCATTCTTCCTTTAGCACTGTATCCCTCAGCCAAGTCACCACTTTCCGGTAAAATAATTTCAACCCCGTCTGATTCTAATTGTTTTACGTTTCTTATTGTTGAGGGATTAAACCACATATTATCATTCATTGCAGGTACAACAATTTTCCTACCATTAGTTGCTAAAATACAGCTAGAAGCAGCATCATCAGCGATTCCATTAGCCATTTTGGCAATGAAATTAGCGGAAGCTGGTGCAATAATTGATATGTCAGCCCACTTACCAATCTCAATATGATTAATTTTATCCGCATTAAACTCTTGACCTATATTAGTATAAACTTGATTCTTGGACAGGGTTTGAAAGGTTAATGGTGAAACAAACATTTGTGCATTTTTAGTCATAACTACCCTTACATTAGCACCTTGCTTTTTTAATAATCGTAAAAGCAATAGCGACTTATAATTGGAAATGCTGCCACATACATATAAAACTATATTTAAATTGTTGAACATTTTAACTGATCCTCCCTTAAAACACGCATAATAATAAAAAAGTCTTTGCAATTCTGCAAAGACTTTAAAATAATTAATTAATCTTTTGAATCAATTTTAACAACGCCAGCAGCAATTTCTTCAAATGCTTTTCCAACAGTTTTTTGTGACTTGTAATTAGATAGTAATGGCTTAGCTCCAGCATCTAATTCATGTGCACGCTTACTAGCAAGCATAATTAATGAATAACGAGAGTTAACTTTTTCTAATAATTTATCAACAGATGGGTATAATAACATTAATCTTCATCTCCTAACATAGATAAGTAATCCGGCATAACTCGATTTACTTTTAATCTTTCACTATTAACAATAGTCTTAATTCTTTCAACAGCATTTTCTACTTTATCATTTAATACCGCGTAGTCGTAATTGCGCATCATCTTAATTTCAACGGCAGCTTTTTTAATACGTTTGTTAATAACATCCATATCATCAGTTCCTCTACCAATAAGACGATTCTTCAATGAAATTAAATCTGGTGGTGTTAAGAATACAAACACTGCTTCTGGAGAGTTTGCCCTAACCTGCATAGCACCATTAACTTCAATTTCTAAGAAAACATCACGACCTGAATCTAAAGTCTCATTTACATATTTTAATGGGGTTCCATAATAATTGTCAACATACTTAGCATATTCTAGCATGTCTCCATTTTTTATATTTTCTTCAAATTCCTCTTTAGAAACAAAGAAATAGTCTTTTCCATTAACTTCACCCTCACGTGGTTTTCTAGTAGTCATGGAAATAGAATATTGAAAATCTACATCAGGTTCGTTAAATAAAGCTTTTCTAACTGTTCCCTTACCAACACCGGAAGGACCAGATAGTACAATTAACATTCCTCTTTTTGCCATTATAAAATCCCTTCAAATTATAAAATTATTAATAGTATTAATTATGTTATATTTATGCCAATTAATCAAACTTTTTTTAATTATGTTTAGCTTGATTAGCTAAGTTCAACAACTCTTTAGCATGGTTAAGTGTCAGTTCAGTAATTTTAGTTCCTGCTAACATTCTTGCCAATTCATTAACTCGATCATTATTATTAAGTTTTCTAACGCTAGTTTCAGTACTATTGTTAGTGGATGATTTTTCAATAAAGTAATGATGATCTGCCATCGAAGCTACCTGTGGTAAGTGAGTTATACATAACACCTGTGAATGACAAGCAATTTGACTAATTTTTTCAGCAATCGCTTGCGCCACTCGACCAGAAACTCCAGTGTCAACTTCATCAAAAATAATTGATGTAACTTGTTGATCAGCCGCAAAAATAGTTTTCAACGCTAGCATAATTCTAGAAAGTTCACCACCAGAAGCAATTTTAGCTAATGGTTGTAGCTGTTCTCCTGGATTAGTTCGGATATAAAACTCAATTTTTGACCTACCATATCTTCTAAATTCATTATCTGGTAAGGCTTCAAAGTGCACCTTAAAAATAGCCTTGGACATATATAAATCAGATAGTTGTTCATGCACAGATTTTTCTAAAGACTTGGCAGTTTGAATTCTCATAGTATCTAATTTTTGTCCTATAGAATCCAATTGGCTTGTTATTAAAGCTAATTTTTCTTCAAGATTTCCATTATCACTTTGGTTTAATAACATATCGTCTAATTCTTTTTTAGCTTTTTGATAATAAGTCTTAATTTCAGATATGGAATTACCATATTTACTTTTTAAATTATTGATTAAATCAAATCTTTGTTCAATTTCATTTAATCTATTTTCATCAAATTCTTGTAAATCTAATTGACTAGATATGTTATTTACTGCATCTTGTAATGAATAATAGGCATTATTAATATCATCTGATATACCGTGGAAACTGTCATCTATATCTTCAATATCCTTAATAGAACTTTTAGCTTCACCAATCATATCAATAGGACTCATTGAGTCATTTCCACTAATAAGCGAAAAAGTTTTAGTTAAAGTATCCACTATTTTTTGATAGTTTCTTAAATGTTCACGTTCAATAGATAAACTTTGTTCCTCATTGTCATCATCTAAATGAGCATTCTCAATTTCAGCAGTTTGAAACTTTAACATATCTATTCTCTGAGTCCATTCATATTGATTATCACGCTTTTTTCGCACCATATTACTGATTTGATTGTATTTATCGTAACAGCTAGTATATTCATCTAAAATTGGTTTGATATGTTTTAAATCAAAAGAGTCTAATAAACTAACATGTAATTCAGAATTCATTAATTCTTGATGCTCATTTTGTCCTTGAATATCAACTATTTTTTTACCAATTTTTTTTAAATTAGTAGTGTTAACTAATATACCGTTCACTCTGCAAACATTACGACCATTTCGATAGATTTCTCTTTGAATAATAACACTACCATCGTCATGATTTATGCCTAAATCATCTAGAGTTTTATAAGTTAAATCATTAGCATCAAAAACAAATAAACCTTGAATATTAAGTTTTTTAGCACCATTACGAATAAAGGTTTGAGATCCTCTACCACCAGCCAATAAGCTAACTGCATCTATTATGATAGATTTACCAGCACCCGTTTCACCAGTTAATACTGTCATCCTACTTGCAAAATCAACATCGAGATGTTCAATAATTGCTAAGTTATCAATTGATAGTTCTTGTAACAAAGACATCACCTCTTAAAAACTTTACAATATATTGTTTAGAGTGAATTATCAGCATTTTGAATTACTTGATCAATTGAGATGGTATCGTTTTTAATAGGTACATCTACTGAACGTAAATGAATTAAAAACTCAATGTTACCTTCGCCACCTTTAATTGGTGAAAAGTCTAATCCTTCCACGCTGTAACCATTTTCCAAAGCAAAACTAATAATATCCTCGAGTACTTCTTTATGTACTTTATGATCTCTTACTATGCCATGCTTACCTACCTTTTCTTTACCTGCTTCAAACTGTGGCTTAATTAAAGCTACCACTTCACCATTTTGAGCAATGATATTTTTTAAGGGTGGTAGTATCAAATGTAAGGAAATAAAAGATACATCGATTGAAGCAAACAGTGGTTGTCCTTCATGAAAATCACTTAACTTACTATATCTAAAGTTAGTGTGCTCCATAACAACTACTCTACTATCATTTCTAAGCTTCCAAACTAGTTGGTTACTTCCAACGTCTAAAGCATAACTTAACTTAGCACCGTTTTGTAGCATTACATCGGTAAAACCACCTGTAGAAGAACCAATATCTAGAACTACTTTATTGTTAACATCAATATTAAATGCTTTAAGCGCCTTGGCTAATTTTAGTCCTCCACGGCTTACATAGGGCATTGGTTTCCCTTTTAAATGTAATTCAGTATCTTCTGGTATTTTAACACCTGGCTTATCTAGTCTTTCTTCGTTTTTACCTAGTATTTCACCGGCCATAACTGCTCGTTTAGCTTTTTCACGAGTATCAAAAAGGCCTTGTTGAACAAGTAAAACATCAACTCTTTGTTTCTTCATTATGTTCCCCTAATATTGTATTGTTAAATTTTAAAATAAGAAAAAAACGATTGCAAAATTGAAACATCCAAACTATATTCAGTGTTGGCAATTTCTAATTGTTTTTTCCCATGTAATATTGTTTCTTTTAATTTTTCAATGGAATTACTCAATCCCAGTAAGTTAGGATATGTGTTTTTAATGCCATCCTGGCTAACTGGTTTGCCTAATTCTTTAACCGTAGCCGTGCGATCCAAAATATCATCATAAATCTGAAATGCTAAACCAAAATCATCAGCAAAAGATAATAATAAATGATTTAATTGAGCATTATCAGAAGCAATAATCAACCCAGCATCAACAGCATAGTGAATTAAAGCTCCTGTTTTATTAGCATGTAGAGTCTGTAACTGTGATAAATTTAATTTATGATTTTCATATTCAATATCACTAGCTTGACCAGCAACCATACCAGAAGGCCCCGCAGCTTTAGAAAGTGCCAAAACTAATTTAGCCTGCTTTTCATAAGAAAGTTCATTATCGGTTAACCATTCAAATGATAAAGTTAACAATCCATCACCAGCTAAGGTAGCCATTCCTGGTCCAAAAATTCGATGGTTAGTGGGCTTATTTCTACGTAAATTATCGTTATCCATAGCTGGTAAATCATCATGGATTAAAGAATATGTGTGCAATAATTCAACTGCACAAGCCACTTTTAATAAATCATGGTTACATTTAACGTTGAAAGCATCTAATACAGCTAAAGTTAAAAGTGGTCTAAGTCTTTTACCACCTGCAAGCAAGGAATATCGCATTGATTTTTGTAAGGTGGATTGACTGACAAAATTAGATAAGTTATCACTCAAAAATAAATTAATATCATTGAGATATGTCTGTTCAAATTGATTTAAAATTTCTTTGCTACTCATTACTATTCTTCACTCTCAGAACTTTCAAAAGCATGCTCTTGACCATCAGCTTTAACTACTTTAGCTAGTGTATTTTCAGCATTTTTCAAAGTTTGTTGTAATTTATTACTTAATTCCACACCATCTTTAAATTTATTAAGTGCTTCTTCTAATGGAACATCACCTTGTTCCAAATCATTAACAATTTTTTCTAAATTTTGCATATTTTGTTCAAAACTAATTTCTTCGGACATTCTAGTTATTCTCCTTTTGATGTACAGATTTAACCTTGGCATATGCTGATCCATCAATGAAATTAAGCTTAATTTCATCATCTTTATGGACTTCAGAGACTTTTTTAATAACTTTTTGATTATCTTCAGAGGTTACATATGCATAACCTCGACTCATTGTTTTTAACGGACTCAAATGTTCTAAAGAAGAAACCGTTTTTTGCATAGCATTACTTTTATCAGATAAGATATTTTTCATCGCACGTACAGTGTTGTCAAAATTATTATCTACTTTTTTCTCATAATCTTTAACCGTTTGTAATGGCGAATTTATCTTTAATCGATAGCTATAATCAGTTAAATTCTTACTATTATGATTTATTTTATCCTTCATAAGGTTCAATAAATTATTAGATAAATTATCTACTTGTTGCAAGTAAGCCTCATACAGCCTCTCTGGTTGTTTAAAAATATAAGACTGTTTTAATTTGTTTAACCGTTGTTGTTTAACAACTAACTTATTGTTGAATGCGTTAATTATTCTAGTGTAAAAGTTATTTATTTTATTTATTTCTTCAGTTAAAACAGGTACTGCTAATTCAGCAGCTGCTGTTGGAGTCGCAGCACGCACATCAGCAACTAAATCCGCAATAGTAGTATCAGTTTCATGTCCTACAGATGATATAATGGGAATTTTACTGTCATAAATAGTTCTAGCAACTATTTCTTCATTAAATGGCCATAAATCTTCAATCGATCCACCACCACGACCAATTATTAAGGTATCAAAGTTACCATCAGCATTAACTTGCTTAATTTGAGCAGCAATGCTATCGGCAGCTTCTTGACCTTGAACCACTGCTGGATATAAGACGATTTGAGCAATTGGATATCTACGTCTAGTAGTAGTAATTATATCTCTAATAACTGCACCACTAGGAGATGTTACAACCGCTATTCTTTTAGGATACTTAGGTAACAATTTTTTAGGAGCATTAAATAGGCCTTCTTTTGAAAGCTTATTTTTTAGTTGCTCATAAGCTTGATATAATTGTCCGACTCCATCTGGTTCCATATGATTAACATAAATTTGATAGCTACCACTACGTTCATATAACGATATCCTACCAGTAACAAGAACTTTCATACCCTCTTTAGGTTGAAACTTTACCTTAGCAAAAGCCGATTTAAACATAACTGCGCTGATTTTTGCGTTATCATCTTTAATACTAAAATATTGATGACTATTGCCACGATAGCGATAATTAGATATTTCACCAGTTAAATAAATTTTTCCTAAGAAAGGATCAAAATCAAACTTTTTTTTAAGATATTGAGTTAACGCTGTAACTGTTAGGTACTCATTATCCATTACGTTTATCACTCCATTTTGCAAGTTGTACTGTTTGTTTCATTAACATACAGATTGTCATTGGTCCAACACCACCAGGTACTGGTGTTATGTTTCCAGCAACTTTAGCAACTTCATTAAAGTCAACATCGCCCACTAATTTACCATTCTCATCAACGTTTTGACCTACATCAATAACTGTAGCACCTGCTTTAACATCAGCAGCCTTTAATGTATGCAGTTTACCAGTAGCAGAAACTACTATATCAGCATCCTTAGTATATTGACTCACTTCAGCAAAATGATTTAGCACTGTAACTTCAGCTCCGGCATTAATTAATAATGCTGCCATAGGACGACCTACGATTGTACTTCTACCGATTACTACTGCTTTTTTGCCTTCTAATGTAACACTATATTCTTTGAACATTTGCATAACTCCATTTGGAGTACATGCAACTGGATAATTAGTAGATTCGTTTAAAAATAAATTACCAGCATTAATTGTTTGAAATCCATCTACGTCTTTTTTAGGATTGATTTGTTTCATAATAAATTTTTCATCAATCTGCTTTGGTAAAGGTGATTGTATTAAAATTGCATGAATATCATCATCATTATTATATTCGCTTAAAACTTGCATAAGATCTTCTTGAGTAGTATTTTCTGGCATTTCTTTAACAATTGATTTGATTCCCAGTTGTTCAGCCTTGCGATGCTTACTTCTTACATATCGATGACTAGCCTGATCATCACCAACTAAAATAACTGCTAGACAAGGAAAAACATTCTCACTCTTAAGTTTTGTAACTTGTTTTGCTGTTTCATCGTTAATTTTTTTAGCTAGTTTTCTACCATCAATTATAGTTGCCATTAATAAATACCACCCTTACGAATTTTAACCTTATTTTAGCATATAAATTTTAAATATGTACAATCTACAAAATAAAAAGTAAACTTCCAATTAAAATTAGAAGTTTACTTTTTAGATTAGTCTTTAGAAACAATATTAGATAATACACCATTAACAAATTTTCTTGAACGGTCATCACTATACTTTTTAGTTATTTCTAAGGCCTCATTAATTGCAACGTTAGCTGGTATATTTTCAACATATTTAGCTTCAAAGAAAGCTACTCTAAGCACAATTAAATCTGTCTTAGCAATACGTTGAATTGACCAACCTGAACTTAGATATTTACTAATTAGCGAATCTAATTCACTTTTATGCTCTAAAACGCCATCAACAATTACATTGAAATATTGAGGAATTTCTTCATCTTCATTCATTTTTGTTAGGGCATAGAAAAACATTTCTTTATCAGTAGCACTATTAGCTTCGATCGCAAAAAGAGTTTGAAATGCAAGTTCTCGTATTTTGTGTCTAGTTAGATTCACTGTTATCACCTTTGCTATCTTCATTATCTGAGAATAATTGATCAGGATCAATTTTAACACTATCTTTTTGAGGAACTATTCCCTCAACGTGAACATTAACCTCGTTTACTTGCAATTCCGTCATAAACAAAAGTTGTTGTTTTACTTGTTTTTGAATTTCCAAAGCCACTTGTGGAACTGAAACTCCATATTCTAAGTAAACATAGACATCAACATTTAATTGATCGTCATTAAAGTCTAACTTAACACCTTTGTTAAATTCCTTATGACCGAAAAGTTCATTCATACTATTAGAAAATGAACCACGCATACGATTTACACCCTTGACTTGAACTGAAGCAATACTGGACACAATTTCTAACACTCGAGGAGCAATTTTAATTTCACCAAATTCTGATGACTCAGTATTCTTCAAGTCAATGTTTGATTCTTCTGCCAAAATAAGACCTCCAATCAAATATCATTCAAATAATAAATTATTTAAGCTCTTGAAATGTATGTTCCGTCTGTAGTATTAATTACCAACTTGTCACCCTTGTTAACAAAGAATGGTACTTGTACTACTAAACCAGTATCCATAGTAGCTGGTTTGCTACCACCAGAAGCAGTGTTTCCTTTGATACTTGGTTCAGTATCAACTACTTCTAGAGTCACAGTATTAGGAACTTCGATTCCAATAACTTCATTTTCGTATTGAACGATGCTTACATCCATATTTTCTTGTAGGTAGTTTAAAGCATCTTTAATTTTTTCACCAGGTACAGAAATTTGTTCATAGTTATCCATATCCATGAATACATAACCTGAACCATCTTCATATAAGTATTGCATACTTCTAGTATCAATTTGTGCTTGTTCCATTTTAGCACCTGAACGGAATGTTTTATCTTGAACCGCACCAGTTCTTAAATTCTTTAACTTAGTACGTACGAAAGCTCCACCTTTACCAGGTTTAACGTGTTGGAAACTAATAATTCTCCAAATAGCGTTATCTACTTCAATGGTTAGCCCATTTTTGAAATTTGCAGTTGAAATTGTTGACATATCTTTCATCCTCCTAAAAAGACTTATAACATACATCATAGCAATAAAAATGACTTCTGTTGCATACTATGTAGTTAAAATGACTTTTATAATTAAAAAAGCCTGTTAAACAGGCTTTTTTAGATATTGTATTATTTTATTTAGCAACGGCTTCAGATTCTGGGTAAACAGAAACTTGACGTTTGCTACGTCCCATACGTTCAAAACGTACAACACCATCTACTAAAGCAAATAAAGTATCATCACTTGCACGTTTAACATTTTTACCTGGGTAAATATGTGTACCACGTTGACGGTAAATAATTGATCCACTTGTAACAGTTGAACCATCTGCAGCCTTAGTACCTAAACGACGACCAGCAGAATCACGACCGTTAGCAGTTGAACCTCCCCCTTTATGGTGAGAGAAGAATTGTAAATTCATGTTTAACATAACGATTACACCTCCATACAACTATATTCTTTTATTGTAGTTTCACATAATCAGAATAGTTATGTGATATATCTTTTAATCCATTTTCAAAAGTATCCAATAAAGCATTAGCCATAATTTGTTTATCATGATCAACAATCGCGGGAATTTCCACAATCATTAAACCACCGTTCAAATCATCACTAGTAACTTTAGGATGAACATTAACAACTAAATCCAATCCATTCACAATTGAAATCGTTAAAGCTGAGACAGCTGAACAAACGATATCACTACCGTACTCACCAGCATCTGCATGTCCACGAATTTCAAATTTAACAATGTTATTATTGTTACGAATAATTTTGGCTTTAATCATTAAAAATACCTCTTAAAATTATGCATTAATAGAATTGATTGTAACCTTAGTATAAGGTTGTCTGTGACCCTTCTTTGAACGAGCACCCTTCTTAGGTTTGTATCTAAGAATAGTAATCTTCTTGCCACGTCCGTGTTTGTCTACAGTACCTTCAACAGAAGCACCGTCTACTAAAGGACTACCAACCTTAGCTGAATCACCACCAACAAATACAACTTGGTCAAATTTAACCTTGTCACCTTCGTTTGCGTTTAACTTTTCAACGTAGATTGAATCACCTTCAGCAACTTTATATTGCTTTCCACCTGTAACGATAATTGCGTACATAATTATGTGCACCTCCTTAAATATTTGCTTAGACTCGCCAAAATTAAGCGTTCATAAGAAACTTAATACTTATTCTGTGCGGTTGTAGCTGTGGAAGTCCACAAATACAACAAGCTAATTGTACAAAATTACAATTAAATAGTCAACATAAATATTAAAAAAAGGCATATGCTTACGCACTGCCTTTTCTAATATTATGTCGCAGAAGAGATTCGAACTCTTGACCTACGGTTTAGAAGACCGTTGCTCTATCCAGCTGAGCTACTGCGACATATCAAATATCACTCAACAGAAAATAATTATACATAAACTATAAAAAAGTGTCAACACTTTAAATTAAAAAATTTCAATTATTTAGTTTAAAGTTAAATTTAAATCAACAAAACAAAGTTTAAGAAAAACTTTCCAAGAACGATTAAATTCTTGTTTAGAATGATTAAAAAAAGCATTGTACAAAGTTTTTTTCATAATTAAATATGTCTTACTTATTTCTTTATCTGGATTTAGTTTAATAATTTTATTTAATTCTTCACTTCCAGCAATTATCAAATCATTCCAGTTCTTTAAGTTGGCTAATAAAAAGTAAGCATCCAAGCATTCCACAAATTTTTTGTTAAGATTCTTTTTATAATTATCTACGTCTAAATTATTAACAACTTCTAAAGAACAACGTTTTGAGCAATCTATTAATTCACATAATTGTAGATCTAAATTAATTAATGCTTTATCTAATTTATTACTAGGATTAGAAATAATTTCTTGCTTTTGTTCTTTGATTCTAAAATTAGCTATACTATTCTTTAATAATTTTTCAAAATCTACATTCATATAATCAACTCCAAAAATCAATCTAAATATTATTCTATCATTTTATTTAAAATAAAAAAAAGACTAATATAGTCTTTTTTAACTAAATATCTTTCAAACCATTTCTAAATTCATCGACACTATTATAGCCTTTATCATGCATAATTTTTATTAGTCCGTCATTTAAGTTTTTAAATAGACTAATTCCTTGTTTATTAAGTTCAGTACCAATGGAAACCAAATCTGCTCCACATAAGATGTGAGCAAAGACATCCTCAGCAGTTTTAACTCCACCAGTACCAATTATTTTGATATTTTGGTTGAGTCGTAATCTAAAAGCTCTAACATTGGCTAACGCTGTAGGTAAAATATTGTGACCACCAACTCCGCCAAAACCACCCTTTGGTTTTATAACGGGTGCCTCTGTTGCTAAATCTACTAGTAAACCATTTCCAATCGAATTAACTGAATTAACGTGTGAAAGTGGATATTGATTTAAAACAGCGGCTATCTGATCAAAATGTGTTAAATCAAAGTAAGGTGGTAATTTAATCCCCAATGGCTTCTTAAAGAAACTAAACACCTCACTCAAAATTTTATCTGTAGCTTCAAAATCATAAGCAACTTGCGGTTTTCCAATAACATTAGGACAAGAAAGATTCAATTCTGTTATGCCATTAAAATCAGAAGCTTGTACTTTATGCAATAATTCTATACATTCTTTTTGAGACAAGCTGGCAATCGATAATATTATAGGTTTATTGTTTCTATGTGACTCTACATAATTTAAATAATATTCAAAGCCATTGTTAGGTAGTCCCATGGAGTTAATAGAACCATCTTTAAATTCAAAATAAGATGGTTTAGGATTACCATCCCTAGAATTCAAAGTTGCACTTTTAGTAACTGGTGCTGCTACATATTCATCATTCAACAATTCATCTAATTCACTACTAGTTTGACAATGAACACCTGATGCATTGATTAAAACTCCATTAAAGTCAACATTAGCTATACTAGCAAACAGTTTTTTATCCATAATTATTAAATCCCTCCAGTAAAGTCCATTAATTTAAAATATATAATTAAACTTTTTCAACATCCAAATTATCATGTTCATCAATAACGCTTAGATAAGCATTAATAGTATCTAAAGATGTGAACATATTAATATTATCTTCAACTGCTGCTTCTCTAATCATCTTATTTTCTTTAGCGTCTAAGTCTAAGTTGTTACATGTGTCAATTACCAGGTCTATCTGCTCAGCTCTTAAATATTCTAAAGGATCATTTAACAACTCTGACTTATTAATTAAGGTACTACTAATGCACTTCGAACTTAACAGCTCATAATTATTGTCATCAGCAATAATATTAAAGCCACAGTCATTTAGTTTATTAGCTAATGCTAAAGTTTCATTTTTATCATTTTCATCAATTGATAAGATTACATTTCCATGCTGAATAACTTTTAATCCTGAAGCTGCAAATGCTTTATAAAGAGCTTGCTTTAAATTATGTCCAGTTCCCATAACTTCTCCAGTAGACTTCATTTCAGGTCCTAATAAAGTATTCATATTATGGATTTTGTTAAAACTAAATACTGGAGCTTTAACATGTATCATTTTATCAGTTGGTAATACTCCATCTTGATAGCCTAAATCACTTAATTTATGGCCAAGCATTACCCTAGTAGCTAATTGTGCTAGTGGAGTCTTAGTAACTTTAGACATAAAAGGCACAGTTCTAGATGCTCGCGGATTAACTTCAATTACGTAAGCTGTATCGTCTTTAATAACAAATTGAATATTCATTAATCCAATAACTTTTAATTCTTTAGATAATTTAATTGACGATGACACAATTTGTTTTTTTACATTTTCACTCATCATTTGCGGTGGATAAATAGCCATAGAATCTCCAGAATGCACACCGGCTCTTTCTACATGTTCTAATATACCTGGAATGATAACTGTTTCACCATCTGAAACTACGTCAACTTCTGCTTCAGAACCTTCTAGATATGAGTCAATCAATACTGGATGGTCATTTGACACCTCAACTGCTTTATCCATGTATTCTTTTAATTCGTTATCGGATCTAACTATTTCCATCCCTCTACCACCTAATACATATGATGGTCTAATCAGTACTGGATATTTAATTCTATTAGCAATTTTCAAGGCATCTGGTGTATTAGTAGCTGTGCTTCCTAATGGTTGTGCTAACTCTAACTTCTTAATTACTTGATTAAATAAGTCTCGATCTTCAGATCTATTAATATCATTAACATCTGTTCCTAAAATTTTTATTCCATAATCAGCTAGTTTCTTAGCTAAGTTAATGGAAGTTTGTCCACCAAATTGCACTACTACTCCGACCGGTTTTTCCAAATCTATAATATTTAATATATCTTCAAGATTAAGTGGTTCGAAATATAATTTATCTGAAATGGAAAAGTCAGTCGAAACAGTTTCCGGATTGGAGTTAACTATGATAGATTCATAACCCATTTTTTGAATGGCTTGAACACTGTGCACTGTAGCATAGTCAAATTCCACACCTTGGCCTATTCTAATGGGGCCAGAGCCAATAACTAGTACTGATTTATTATCAGACACTTTTGATTCATTTTTATGTTCATAGGTGGAGTAATAATAAGGAGTTTTAGATTCAAATTCTGCAGCGGCAGTATCTACCATTTTATAAACTGGAGTTATCCCATTTTCAATCCTTAATTTTCTAATATCAGAAGTGTTCATTTCCCAGTAGTAAGCTACACTTTGGTCAGTAAAGCCATTCTTTTTAGCGGTTGTTAATAAATCTAAATTTAATGGATTAGCAGAAAGTTGCTGCGAAATTTCAAAAATGTGTAAAAATTTATCTAAGAAGAACACATTTATTTTAGTCTTATCAGCAAGTTCATCAATACTATGACCTCTACGAATCAATTCAAAGATTATAAACATTCGTTCGTCTGTAGCTGGAGTCAACATGTCAATTAATTGTTGATCTTGATAATCACGATAGTCAATATCTTCAATCCCATTAATGCCTATTTCTAAAGAACGCATTGCTTTTTGAATCGATTCTTCAAAATTTCTACCAATAGCCATAACTTCTCCTGTAGCTTTCATTTGAGTACCTAATGTATTGTCAGCTGTAGGGAATTTATCAAATGGCCATCTAGGTATTTTAGTAACTACATAATCCATTGTTGGTTCAAAATTAGCAAAAGTTGTTTGAGTTATTGGATTCTTAATTTCACTCAAAGATAATCCAACTGCTATTTTAGCGGCCATTTTAGCAATGGGATAGCCTGTGGCTTTTGAGGCCAATGCTGATGACCTAGAAACACGTGGATTAACTTCAATAATATAATATTGTAGGCTAGCTGGATCTAATGCCATTTGAACATTACATCCACCTTCAATCTTCAAAGCCCTTATAATTTTAAGTGCTGAGTCTCGCATCATTTGATATTCTCGATCTGATAATGTTTGAACAGGTGCAGTTACAATTGAATCTCCAGTATGTACACCTACTGGATCGACATTCTCCATTGAAGCTACAATTAAAGCATTATCATAATGATCACGCATTACTTCAAATTCGATTTCTTTATATCCAGCAATAGATTTTTCGACTAATACTTGGTTAACTGGTGATAAATCTAAACCATTCGTAACAATTTCTTCTAATTGATGGTCATTATATACAAATCCACCACCAGTTCCTCCTAGCGTATAGGCCGGTCTAATAACTAAAGGATAACCAATTTCTTTAGCAATCCTCTTTGCATCATTAAGATTATTAGCTATGTCTGATTCAGGGACTGGTTCATTTAGGCGATTCATCAGTTGCTTAAACTTATCTCGATCCTCAGCCTCTTCGATAGTATTTAAATTAGTTCCTAATAGCTCTAAATTATATTTTTTTAGAACTCCATTATCAGATAATTGTTTAGCCATATTTAAACCAGTTTGACCACCTAAAGTTGGTAAAATGGCATCTGGTCTTTCTTTTTCAATAACTTTAGTTACAAACTCCAGAGTTATAGGTTCAATATAAACTTCATCCGCAATTTCATCATCAGTCATAATGGTAGCAGGATTAGAATTAATCAAAACCACTTCATAGCCTTCTTCTTTTAAAGATAGACATGCTTGCGAACCAGAGTAATCAAATTCAGCAGCTTGGCCTATTATAATGGGACCAGAACCAATTACTAATATTTTATTTAAATCATTACGTTTAGGCATTTTGCAAACTCCTTTCATTTCTAATCATCATATTAATAAATCTATCAAACATGTATTCCGCATCGTGTGGTCCAGGACATGCATCAGGATGATATTGAACTGAAAAAGCGGGTCTATTTATTAATTTCAAACCTTCAACGGTCCCATCATTAATTTCTTTTTGCGTAATTTGTAGATTAGTTTGGGTAACTGAAATTGCATCCACCGCATAACCATGATTTTGTGAAGTAAAATTCGATTTATTGGTTTCAAAATCATTAACAGCATGATTAAATCCCCTATGACCATACTTCATTTTGTAAGTTTTAGCTCCATTAGCAAGCGCAAATAGTTGATGACCTAAACAAATCCCCATCAATGGATACTTGGCTTCTAATCGCTGAATTGTAGGAATTGCAACTGCATAATTTTCTGGATTTCCTGGTCCATTGGATAACAATATACCTGATGGTTTGATTGAAGTGATTTCTTCATAGCTAGCTTCATATGGGAATAAAACTACATGGATATTTCTTTTTTGCAAAGCTGCTATAATAGAATCTTTAATTCCAAAATTAATAACAGCTACTGTCTTACCCTTATTTTCATCCATCGATTTTCCATGATTATTATTACAGACGTAAGTATTATCTAATTCTTTATTAAATAATGAATTAACTTTTTTCCAGTCGAACTCCGATAAAATAGCTGCTTTCATAGAACCCTTATTACGAATAATTTCAGTAAGTTCTCTAGTATCAATACCGCTAATACCAGGTAAATTATTTTCGTCAGCATATTCTTGTAACGTCATATCAGCTCTTTTATTACCAATTCTACGAGCTAATTCATGGACGATGATAGCTTCAGCAGCAGGCTTATCGCTTTCGGAGTCTTCTAAATTAATACCATAGTTGCCAATTATAGGATACGTAAAGGTTACGATTTGGCCTTTATAACTGTTATCAGTGATGGTTTCTTGATAACCAGTCATCCCAGTATTAAACACAATCTCAGCATAAACATCTTTATGTGATCCAAAACTTTCACCAACAAATACATGTCCATCTTCTAAAACTAAGTATTTTTTCATAATAACTCCTCCTTAAATATGATAAGCAACATTACCGTTAGATATTGTAATTAAAGTTTTGCCAAAAACTTTTTCACCAATAAAAGGTGAATTTTTGCCTTTGGAAACAAATTGACTAGCATCAATTTGATAAGCATGATTTAAATCCATAACTGTTAAATTCGCTTTAGCACCAATCTCGATTTTGTTAATTGCTAGATCAAACGCCTTTAAAGGTTTATAAGACATCCAATCTAACAAAGTATTAAGACTTACCAAACCACTTTTAACAAACTTGGTGTACATTAAGCTAAAGGCTGTTTCTAAGCCAACAATTCCAAAAGATGCCGTCAACATACTACCAGTTTTTTCTTCTTGGCTATGTGGAGCGTGGTCAGTAGCAACCATGTCAATCGTGCCATCTAATAGTCCAGCAATTAAAGCAGCTCTATCCTTTGGACTTCTTAATGGTGGATTCATTTTCATCATTGGATTATCCATACTAATCATTGAATCGTCTAACAATAGATGATGAGGTGATACTTCCGCGGTTACATGGACCCCCATGCTTTTAGCAATTCTAACTAATGTAACTGATTCTGCCGTTGAAATATGTGCAACGTGATAATGAACCCCGGTTTTATAAGCTAGAACTAAATCTCTAGCTAACTGTGAAGATTCACTTAAACTATTCATACCCGGTAATCCTAATTTGTCTGCAGCTTTACCTGCATTCATAACCCCATTGTTTATTAAGGAATCGTCTTCAACATGCGCTACAATAGCTTTATTATGCTTTTTAGCTTCTAACATTGCTTTATACATAACCCCAGCAGTTTGTACTCCATGACCATCGTTAGTGAATGCAATTGCTCCAAGTTCAGCCATTGCGGCAATGTCAGTGTTATCTGATTTATCTAAATTACTAGATATAGATGCATATTGATATGTTTTAATACAACTATCAGTACTGTTTTTGGATAACATATTTTTTAATGCTTGCGGATTATCTACCACCGGTTTAACGTTGGGCATTGCAAAAACAGTTGTAAAACCACCACGTGCAGCTGCATAGCTTCCAGTTTTAATGGTTTCCTTATAGGTAAGACCTGAATCTCTAAAATGCACATGCACATCTACTAATCCTGGCATAACAGTATTACCTAAGGCATCAAAAATTTTATAATCATTAAATTCTGAATGTTTAGAATCAACTTCGTCTATCGATACTATTATGTCGTTTTCAATTGCAATATTAACCAGCTTGTGACCTAATTTAGCATTTTTCAATAAAATTTTATTCATAACTAATCTCCTCCGCTAATAAGTTCTTGTTGTCTAAGATGTTGGCTAAAATTGCCATTCTAGCAAAAACACCATTCTCCATTTGCTTAAATATTCTTGATTGAGAGGATTCAACTAACGATGAGTCAATTTCAACTCCACGATTAACCGGTGCAGGATGCATAATAATTGCACTTTGTTTCATCTTATTTGCTCGATCAAGACTTAAACCAAACTGTTCATGATACTCATTAGCTTTAAATTGATTAACTGAATCTGCATTTAATCTTTCTAGCTGTACCCGTAACAACATCGTAATGTCTAATTTATCAATAATATTATCAAAACTATCGTATGTACCGTAATCACTAAATTCTGCATCATACCATTCTTTAGGACCGCTAAAGTATAAGTTAGCTCCTAATTTATGCAAAATTTGAGCATCTGACTTAGCTACTCTAGAATGTGATAAATCACCAATAATTCCAACGTTTAAACCCTCAAACGTTCCGAACTCTTCATAAATTGTCATTAAATCTAGTAAACTTTGTGATGGATGTTGTCCAGCTCCGTCACCAGCATTTACAATCGATGCCTTAACATTGTTATCTTCAACAATTGATGAATACCATCCTGTAGTTTTATGACGAATTACTTCAATTGAAACACCTAAAGATTGTAATGTTTTAACAGTGTCTGATAATGACTCACCTTTTTTAACCGAACTAGTAGCTGTGTTTATGTCTACAACTTTCAATCCCAATTTACTTTCAGCCATGTAAAAAGATGTGTGAGTTCTAGTACTATTTTCAAAAAATAGATTTGCAACATAAACTGGTTGAATCAAATTAATTCGATAACCTTTTTTAAATTTTTCACCTAGTTTAATTAAATGGTTTAAATCTTCCATTGTTAAATCACTTAAGTTTAAAAAATTATTAGACAAATTAGACATTTATAAATCCTCCTAAATACAAAAGCCCTCAATGTAATTGAATACACGGAGGGCTTAAAAATTAATTTACCCTCTCTGGAGTATTCATTATTAATTGCAGTAATTTAATTAGAGATAAAAAAGGACTCTCTAGATTTATGTCCAGAGAGTCCTTTTGGTATAGTCTTTAGTCTTATTAATTTAGATGTTATATTTTAGTTTATATTACACAGAAATTATTAAGGCCTTTGCGACTCTCTGGTCAACATTAAAGGTTGCTTCTTTTGTTATTGATAATAATAACATGAATATATAAAAATGCAAATAAAAAAAGACATGCGTAATAGCATGTCTTAATTTTATTAATATTTATCCATGTACTGGTTAGTTTCCCATTCAGAAACTTGAGTACGATATGAATTATATTCAATATTTTTAGCAGTAATGAAACTATTAAATAATTTTGAACCCAATGCTTGTTCAAGTACTTTGTCAGTTGACAAGTCTTTAACAGCATTATGCAAATTATCTGGTAAATTGACGATGTCATTTTCTTTACGTTCTTCAGCATTCATTCTGTAAATATTTCTGTCAATACTCTTAGGAGCCTTAATTTTATTTCTAAGACCATCCATACCTGATTCCAATACAGCAGCAATTGCTAAGTATGGATTAGCAGTAGGATCAACGCTACGCAATTCTAATCTGGTAGCCAATCCTCTGGCATTAGGTACTCGAATTAAAGGTGAACGATTAGATCCAGACCAAGCAACATATACTGGAGCTTCATATCCTGGTACTAGTCGTTTGTATGAGTTTACTAATGGATCACAAATTGCTGTATAGCTTCTAGCATGTTTAATTAAACCACCCATAAAGTTATAAGCTACTTCTGATAATTGCAATTCACCATTTTCATCATAGAATGCGTCTCCATTTTCATGGAATAATGACATATTCAAATGCATTCCAGAACCATTAATACCACTTAATGGTTTAGGCATAAATGTTGCATATAATCCGTGTTTTCTAGCAATTGTTTTTACAACCAGTTTAAAAGTTTGAATATTATCAGCTGCATTTAAAGCATCTGCATATTTAAAATCAATTTCATGTTGGCCGGGAGCTACCTCATGATGGGCAGCTTCAACATCAAAGCCCATTTCTTCAAGTGTTAATACAATATCACGACGACAGTTACCACCTAAATCTAGCGGAGCCATATCAAAATAACTACCTTGATCATTCAAATTCAATGTTGGTTTTCCATTTGCGTCCATTTTGAATAAGAAGAATTCTGGTTCTGGTCCAATATTAAATGAAGTAAAACCAGCTTTTTTCATGTCATCCAAAACTCGAATCAAGTTGTTTCTAGGATCTCCTTCAAAAGGTGTACCATCGGTTTTGTAAACCCCACAAATAACTCGAGCAATCTTACCTCTTTCTGAACTCCATGGGAATATCATCCATGTTGATAAGTCTGGGCGTAAATACATATCACTTTCTTCAATTCTAACGAATCCTTCAATTGAAGAACCATCGAACATTAACTTATCATCTAATAAATCGTCTAATTGACTTATTGGAACTTCAACGTTTTTTAAAGTTCCTAAAACGTCAGTAAACATTAATCGAAGAAAACGAACATTTTCTTCTTTAACCATCTTTCGAATATCATCTTTTGAATAATCATGTTTTGTAGCCATTAAATTCGCCCCTAAATATTTTTTATTAGTTTGGATAGAACTAACGTATGATATTAAAAAGTACTATTATTTGAAGGATCATCGGGATTTAAGCCACTAACTTTAATAATTTCATCAGATAATAGCATTCTAGCTTCTTGATCTGATAAATTTTTAGATAATCTCTTCTGCTCTTCAACTTTTTTTGATGCTCTTTCAGCATAAATTTTTTTAATATCGGATATATTGAGACCATCTGATAAATAATCCTTTATTTCCAAAAGTTCATCAATATCATTTAAAGAATACATACGACGATTACCTTCGTTACGTTTAGGTATTACTAACTTTTGCTCTTCATAATATCTAATTTGTCTAGCCGTTAAATCAGTTAATTTCATAACCGTTCCAATGGGTAAGACAGATAATGAACGTCTTAAATCCTTTTCTTTCATAACTAATAGCCCCTTTAATATGTCTTATAATAACATTTTTTAATTTAAAGTCAACAAGTTCATGTAACTTTTTATAACATAAGACGTTAAATTTAACGTTGAATCCATTGCCCAACATCATTTTCAATACATTTAACATTGTCTTTATTTTTTACAATGTCATACCATGTAACATTCATCTTGTTTCTAAACCATGTAAGCTGTCTTTTAGCATAGTGTCTAGAATCTTTTTGAATATCATCTATAACATTATCTAAAGTTATCTTATTCCTAAAATATGGATAAAATTCACGATATCCGATACCTTTACCGGCAGGAACATTTGATCCGCCTTTTTTATATAACCATAAAGCCTCTTGTTCTAAACCATTTTGCATCATAACTAAGACTCTCTGATTTATACGATTGTATAGCAAATCTCGATCAGTATTCAGGCATACAGTAAAATAATCATAGTCATTATTATTTAAATCGTCACTTTGTTCAGAAAATTTTATACCGGTTTTGTCTAAAACCTCTAATGCTCTAATAACCCTACGTTCATTTTGCTCTGGAATTTTACGAGCTGATTCTGGATCCACTTTAAGTAGCTTTATCCAAAGTGCATGTTTTCCATTTTGTAACGCATAATGATGATAATCGTTTCTAATATTATCACCATTATAACTATCTCCACCAAATTGAAAATCACCTAATAGGGATTGTAAATAAAAACCTGTTCCCCCTACTACAATCGGTAGCTTATTTCGTTGTAACACTTCATCAATACATACCCTAGCATCGTGAACAAAATCAGAAACAGTATATCTTTCATCGATATCCCTAATATTTAACAAATGATGTGGTATACCTTGCATTTCATCTTTAGTTATTTTTGCAGTACCTACATCTAAATGTTTGTAAACTTGCATGGAATCGCCAGATATAATTTCGCCGTTAAACTTTTTAGCTAATTTTATTGAAAGTGAAGTTTTACCAACAGCCGTAGGTCCTGCAATTAGTAGTAATTTTTTCATAAATATTCCCCGCATAATTAATTTATATTAATAGTTTAGCATATGATAATTTCAAACGTTGGACTGGATAATTTATTGTAAATAAAGCATAATGTAATAGTAAATGATATTTAGGAGGTTTTTTTTATGAAGAAGTTTGGACAAGGATTTTTGATTGGTGCTTTGGCAACCGCAGGCGCTACTGTAGGTGCTTTGTTTTCTTTCAAAAAAACAGTCGTAGAACCAATTGAAAATCAAGAAGAAAAAATTGAAGAAAACAGAAAACGTGCCTTACGTAAGCAAAGATCATCTCACTTACAATAAAACTAAAAAAAGTGCTACTAATAAGTAGCACTTTTTTTAGTTTTACCATTCCAGTTTCTGTAACCATTTTTAAGAATACTAATATCGTTAAAACCATTCTTATGTAGAAAAATGGCTGTTCTCGTACTAATGTTACTACCTTGGTCATACAAATAAACCGGTAAATCTTTTCTTATATTAGAGTAAAAAGTTTTCATTGTAGAATATGGTAGGTTTCTAGCTCCTAATATATGTCCTGCATTAAAATCATTTTTCTCTCTCAAATCTATAATTTGAGCTCTACGACTACCTTGCTTAAATTCTTCCTCAGTAATAAATCTAGCAAATTGCTTTACTCGCATTCTATTAAAAATAGTCCAACAAATCCAAAGGATAATGATAATCAAAATTAAAATAATAGGAATCATTTAAATCATTTCTCCTTCTTTTTTTATCAGAAATTATTTGTTATTTTGTAATACTAAAGCTCCGGCACCCATAACTCCAGCATCATTACCTAATTGAGCTAAACGAATCTTAGTAGAATCTCTAACTGGTCTAAATGCATTTTCTTGGAAATATTTAGTTGTTGGTTGTAATAAGGTATTTCCTGCATTGGAAACTCCTCCACCAATAATAATGTTTCCTGGATTTAAAGTATTACCAACATTAGATAATGCTAAACCTAAGAAATAACAAACACGGTCTACAACTTGGTTAGCAAAAATATCACCATTATCAGCAAGATAAAATACAATCTTAGAAGTTATTTCTTCGCCTGAATCAATAATTTCTTTTAATCTAGATTTACCAGTAAATTCTGAAGATAGATGTTTAGCTACATTAACAACTCCTGTAGCTGAAGCGTATTGTTCTAAACAACCTCTTTTACCACAAGTACACATAAAACCACCTGGTTCAACAGTAATGTGACCAATTTCACCAGCACCACCGTTAATACCGTGTACTAATTGTCCATCAGTGATTACTCCACCACCGACACCAGTTCCTAATGTAACAAATACTACATCAGAATCTTTACTACCGGCACCTTTCCAATATTCACCTAATGAAGCAACGTTTGCATCATTGTCAATAAAGAAAGGAATTCCTAGAGCCTTTTCAATTTGATCTTTAATATGTTGAGTAGTCTTCCAGTTTAAATTGTAAGCACCAATAACTGTACCTGCATCTCTGTTAACGGAACCAGGAGTTCCCATTCCAATACCAATAAAATCATCAATAACATGGTTTGAATTTTCCATGTTTTTATTAATTGATTTGATAATATTAGGAACAATATTGCTACCGTTACCGCTTACATCTGTTGGTATAGCCCATTTTTCAAGAACTTCACCCTTTTCAGTTAAAAATGCAAGTTTGGTGGTAGTTCCTCCTAAATCAATTCCAATTAACTTCTTTACCATGATCAAATTCCTCCTAAGTGACTTTTATTATTAGCCTTGTTCTCTTCAATTTTATGTTCATGATTCAGTACTAGTTTTGATTGAATAAATTGCTTTTTAGATATGAGATCAGCATCATGCAAATGATCTATTTCTAAAGCCATAACTTCAATATCCCATAGTCTTTTACCAACATAAACATATGTTCCAAATTTTTTCAATAACTGTTGAACATCATACAACGTTTTCATTGTCCCACATCCTAAAGAAAAATGCACTAAATAATTTTAATAACTTGATGAAAAACCTATTTTAAGCATTGATACACTAATTATTAAAACCATAATAAATGCAACAACTCTCTTCATTTTACTAATGTTTGGATTATTAGGCAAGCTAAAAACATAAGCATATAAGAAACCACCGATAAGGCCACCAATATGACCATAAATATCTACATTAGGCATCATTAAATCAATTCCTATATTTAAAATAATCAAGAAAGAAAAACTTCTAGCCAGGCTTCTTATAAAAATATTGTTATGAAAGTTTTCACCTAACATTAAATAAACACCAAAAAGTCCAAAAAGTGAAGTACTTGCTCCAGCACTAATTGAGTTACTGCTAAAAGCAAAGCTTACCATATTCCCCATTATTCCAGAAAGTAAGAAGATACATAAGAATCTGGTATGTCCAAAAAAGCTTTCTAATTGCACTCCAATGAAGTAAAGAGTAATTCCATTAAAAAGGATGTGTGTAAAATCCCAATGCAAAAATATTGCTGTTAATAATCGCCAATACTGTCCACTAGCTACTAACTCATGAACATTAGCACCGTAATTAACCATTCCATAAAGATTATCATTTCCAGACATTAGCATATAAAGATATATGATAATCATAATACCTAATAGTCCTTCACTTATAAAAGGTCTATTTTTGATATGATTTATATATTTTTTCAAAATATCTCCAATCTATCTAATAAATAATTTTGTTAATTTGTTGATCAAAATCGTCAACCACCCATTCAGGTGTTTCTAATAACTGATGCTTAGTTGCTAAAGAAATTGTATATCCATTATAATCGCTTAAAAAGCGATCATAGTATCCACCGCCAAATCCTAAACGATAATGATTTAATTTATCAAAGCAAAGACCTGGAATAATCATTAAATCAATTTCATCTTTTAAAACCATCTGACTATTAATAGGCTCCAAAATACCAAATTTACTTTTAACTAACTTAGTATTTTCATTATAAATATAAAAAAACATTTTACGATTAGGAAAAGTCTTAGGAATAACTACTTTTTTCCCCATTTTCCAACATTCGTGAATAATCGGAAGAGTATTAATTTCTATTTTAGAATTTAAAGTAACCGCAATTGTAGAAGCAAAGTTAAATTCTTTTGATTCAAATAATTTTTTATATAATGATGAACAATCTTTTTTAGATATGTCAAGAACGTTGAGTTTATCCAAAAATGTTTTTCTAAACTGCTTTTTATCCATAATCGTTCACCAACTTTTGAGTAATAAAAAAGGGTTTGGGTAAAAACCCAAAACCTTATTTTGTTTCACGATGCAATGTAACTTTTCTTTCACGTGGGCAGTACTTATTTAATTCTAAACGGTCGGGGTTGTTACGACGACTCTTAGTAGATAAGTAATTACGTTCATGACATTCAGTACATTCTAAAGTAATGTGTACTCGCATATGTTCTACACCTCCAAATTACATTTTTTAATTTAATAGATATAAACAACTGTCAACTTTTAATATGTTATCATTTTTTTGTTAATTTTACCAGTATTATTACAAACATTGTTAAGGAAATTTACTTAACACCTTTTTATCATTTAAAATCTTCACTAGATTGAACATACTTCCAGTAAGCTTGATAAATTTGTTTAGCTAAAACAATATTATTACTTTCAGAGTCTACTGGTAAGTTTGGAATTGCAACCGCAACTACTACTTGAGGATTATTAGAAGGTGCATATGAAGCTAACGTCAAGTTTACAGTTTCTTTTCCATTATAGAAAGATTGTGCAGTACCAGTTTTAGCAGAAATTTCTGGTTTAATTTCATTCAATTGCATCCCTGTTCTAAATTGATTAGTTCCATGAACAACATTGTATAATCCTTTTTTAACAACTGCTAACTCTGAAGGTTTAATATCAATTTTGTTTAAAACATTAGGTGTAACGGAATATTTTACCGGACCCATTTTGCCATCTTTGTTAGTTCCTCTAATATTTTGAACTATATGTGGTTGTATGCGATAACCACCATTTGCAATGGTTGACATATATTGAGCTACTTGCATCATAGTGTAAGAATCGTAGTTACCAAAAGACATATCTAGCGCTTTACCTAAATTATTAATTCCACTTGGGCCTTTAAAACCAGTTGTTTCACCAGGTAAATCAATTCCTGTTTTTACACCTAAACCAAACTGATTGAAGTAGCCTCGTAAAGTACCAAATATTGAGGGACTCATACTAGTTAGTGGACCACCTGGTTTATATCCTCCCTCTTTCATTGCTAATTGCATCATGTAAGAGTTAGATGATATTTCTAAGGCAGTTGAAGCATCAACAGCTACATTATTAGATCCACCATGATTAAACCATGATGATTTGCCAAAAATTGGTTTATCTACTAATACTGAATTAGTAGGTGTAATAACTTTATCCATCAAGGCTCCTGAAACAGTCGCTCCCTTTACTACAGACCCCATAACAATTCCGCTATTGATAGTTCCTAATGCATTAGGTGTTTCTTTACCAGTTGAAGGATTTCGGTCAACCCCGGCTAAACCAATAACAGCCCCAGTATTAGGATTCATAACTACAGCATAAGCTCCTGTTGAATAACCAGTTCCGCGATCAGCATTTGCAACTAATTCTTGCAATTTCTTTTGGAATTGACTATTAATAGTTAACTGTAAGTTGTCACCCTTTTGTCCACCATACTTTTTAATCATATTAGTCATAGATGAGTTTTCACTACTGATTTTTACTTGTGTTTGAGATTTAGATCCTCGTAATACTGGTTCATATTTAGCTTCTAAATAACTTTGACCAACACTATCGTTTCTTGAATAACCTTGTGCAAGTAGTGAATTAATTTTATCAGATGGTAAACCAGCTTTTTCAGAAGATACCGTTCCTATAATACTTTGAATAGATGATCCATTAGGATAATCCCTAGTCCAGCTATCACCAACTTGAACTCCTGGCATTTCAGATAAATGCTCACCTACTTCTGCTAATTCTCTACTAGTAACACCTGTACTTTTAATGTAAGTGGTAGATAATTGATAAGCACCACTCATTTTTTGAAAAATAGCTGCTGCATTCTTCTCACGCTTATTAAACTTAATATCTTTATCGTTTTTAACATACTCTAGTTCTTTTTGATATTGATCATCTGGAGTAGCATTTTTAGCAAAAGTTAACTTACTGGATACTGCTTTTAAATTCACTGGATTTGCTAGATAATACTCAGCTTTTTGTCCAGCTGTTAAAGCAATATCGTCTAGACTTATATACTTACTCAAATTATTTGCAATATTATATAATTCAGAACTAGTAACATTTAAGGCCTTAGTATATTGGATAGCTTGGTGTGACTTATTTCCAACCAAAACTCTACCAGCTGAATCGTAAATCATCCCTCTTTGAACATTACCTAATTTAGTGGCATTATCTGAACGATTGACTTCAGCTTTATATTTATTTCCATTGATTATTTGTAAAACAGCTAGCTGTGCAACCAACACGGCAAACAAAATTCCAACTATTATAAATATAAAGTTTAATCTAAAAGGGATTCGTGATTTATTACTACCACCATCACTATTAAAAACTTTTTTTAAAAAATTATTCAATTCAATGAGTCTCCTTAGTATCTTGTATTAATATTTATATTGTATGTATTAGACATCAAATTGTACAATAAATATAGCATACAAAAACATTTTATGAGGTGAAATTGTGTTTAAATTTTCGCAAAAAAACTTAAGAAAATTAACATCGATTTTTTTAAGTTTTTTAATACCAATATTAATTATGACATCTTACTTTGCATACCGCAATATGTTTCCATTTGGAAACAGCAGTTTGTTAACTGTAGATTTAGGGCAACAATATGTCGACTTTTTTAAATATTATCAAAATGAATTTGGCAACTGGCAGCAAATGATGTACTCATTCTCAAACGGATATGGTAACTCAATGCTGGGAACCTGGACTTATTATTTAATGAGCCCTCTAAACCTTATATTGTTATTGTTTAAATCGCAAAATTTAAATCTCGCTATTTTTATAATTACAATATTAAAGTATGGTCTTTCAGGAGCTAGTTTTGCATATTTAATAAATAAAGATAATGAAATTACCATTAGCAAAATATATATTCCTATATTTTCATCGATTTACGCTCTTAACGGTTGGATAATTGCCAATCAGTTAAATATAATGTGGCTAGATGGGATGATTTTTCTACCTTTAATAGTATTAGGAATAAATAAAATTATTGAACATAAAAGCTGTAAAACATACATTATTTCACTTTCAATAATGATAATGATTAATTATTATATAGCTTATATGCTATGCATTTTTTCTGCATTGTACTTTGGATATAAGATTATATTGGAGCCTAAAGATATAAATGTAAAAAATAAATTTAAAACAATCAAAAATTTTATAATAAGTTCTATTACAGCTGTAGCTATAGCTGCATGGACATTAATACCTACAATTGCAGAACTAGCAAATAGCAAAGGCAGTCATACCGTAAATGATGTTAAATGGCATTTTGAGTACTTCCCACTAAATATGATTGGCAAATTTTTCAATGGTGCTTTTGATTTTAGTCAAATGCCTAGCGGTACACCTAATGTTTTTGTTGGATGCATTGTTTGCATATTGTTCATATCATATTTTTTCAATAACAAAATAAAGCTAAAAAATCGCATTCTTAATGCCCTGTTAACTTTATTTTTAATTATATCAATGTGCTTTGAACCATTAGACTTGTTATGGCATGCTATGCAATTTCCTATTTGGTACCCATACAGATTTTCATTCATATTTTGTTTTTGGATGATATATACATCATTAATCAATTGGTCCAATATTTCAAATAAATTTTCAATTAAATTATTTATAAAAACCGCATTAATTATATTAGTAGCATTGATTTATGTCGGATTAAACATTAATAATTTCAAATATTTATCACTTAATAAGTATACTACTTCACTATTACTAGTTGGAATAACATTAATATTATTTGTTAAATTTCAAAAAGATAAAAAAATATTTAAATTTTTATTCATACTAATTGCCATTTCAGATATGTCAATAAACGTTTTTAACTCCTTAAATTCAATCTCATATGTATCAAATACAGACTACATTAAATATAATAATTATGTAAATGAAAATATAAATGAGTTAAAAAAATATAATTCCGGATTTTATCGTATAGCTAAAACATTTTTTAGAACTAAAGATGACCCCCTTGAATTAAATTACTATGGCGGATCAACATTCAATTCTATGCTATCTCCAGAAACACAAGCTTTTGCTAATAATATGGGAATGCCCAATACTTCTGGATCAATAGAATATTCAAATGGAACCATCGTTAGTGATGAAATTTTAGGATATCGATATGTAATTGATGATCCATATAATAATTTAAATATGGCGCAAAAAATAGGTAGAAGATATGACATAAATATTTATAATAAAGAATACTCATATAAATTACAAAATCTTTATAATCCGTATGCATTATCTTTAATATTTAGCACTAAAGCAAATCATGTCATTGAAAATAATTCAAATAGTAACCCAATTTTATATCAAAATAAAATGTTTAATATGGTCACTGGGAAAAATACAAATATATTCAAAAAACTTAATTTTCAAGATGTAAAATTCGATAATATACAATCAAATAGTAATATTAGTAATGCTATTTTAAATAAGAAGAATCTTTTAAAACCAGCTAAAATAAGAATATATTATACCTTACCCAATAATTCGGTTAACTACCTAAACTTTAGTCAAAATATGAATCAAAAAAATTGTTCAGTTAGTATAAATAATCAAAATGTTGTTTTGCCTAATTATTTACAAAATAATTTAATTGTAAGTATGCCAAAACAAAAGAATGGATATATAGATATAAACTTAAAAAACTCTAATAATTTATTCTTACAAGATTTTAGTATATATAGTATCAACATCAATAATTTTAAACGCAAAGTTCAAAACATCAAAAAATACGAAGCATATGATTTAAATATTAAAAACAATATTATTAAAGCTAAAATAAACAATGCAGAAAATAAGAACTTATTTACAACTATTCCATATGATAAAAATTGGAATTTATTCATTGATGGACATAAAACTAAAATCAAAAAATGGAATAATTATTTTATAGCAGCTACTGTCAATAAAGGACATCATTATGTTGAACTTAAATATATAAACCATAATATTTATATAGGCATTATGGTTACGATGGGTAGTTCACTAGCAACATTAATTTACTATTGTATAATAAAAAAGCGATTGAAATAATTTCAATCGCTTTTTTATTTATCTATTTTATTTCTATAATTTTAACTTTCATATCACCAGCAGGGATTTCAATAGTTACTTCTTCATTTAGTTTGTGACCTAAAAGACCCTTAGCAATTGGTGAATCATTAGAAATTTTACCAGACATTGGATCTGCTTCAGCAGCACCAACAATTTGATATTCTTCAGGTTCTTCATCAGGTAATTCCTTAAAAGTAACCTTTTTACCTACACTAACTACATCACTTTCAACATTTGCATTATCAACAACTTCTGCATATTGAAGCATATGTTCAATTGTAGCAATTCTACTTTCTAACATACTTTGTTCATTTTTAGCAGATTCATATTCAGAATTTTCTGATAAATCACCATAACTTCTAGCGATTTTAATTCTTTCAATTATTTTAGGACGTTGGTTTAAACGTAAGTCCTCTAGTTCATGCTCTAGCTTAATTTTACCATCCATTGTCATTGGATATGTTTTTTCATCAGCCATATACAAAACACCTCAAATTTTTATATTAAATTGTTGTATCAATATTATTAGCAATACGATTATTACCATGTTTTAGTAAAATGGATTGAATCTTAGTAGTTAATAAATCAATAGCAACTTGATTTTTTCCACCTTCAGGAACGATTATGTCAGCATAACGTTTAGTTGGTTCAATAAATTGATGATACATAGGTCTAACTGTTTCTAAATATTGTTGAATAACAGAATCTAGAGTTTTACCTCGTTCTTTTGTGTCACGTTGAATTCTTCTTAAAATTCTAATGTCATCATCAGTATCTACGAAAACTTTAATGTCCATTAAATCACGTAATCTTTGGTCATCAAGAATCAAAATTCCTTCAACAATAATGACATCCCTAGGTTCTTGAAGAACAGTTTCTTTACTACGATTTAATTTTTTGTAATCGTATACTGGTTTTTCAATAGATTCATAGTTAAGTAATTTATTTAAATGATCTAATAATAAATCAGAATCAAAAGCCAATGGATGATCGTAGTTAGTTTCAGCTCTTTCTTCCATGGTTTTATTTGATTGGTCTTTGTAGTAAGAATCTTGTTGTAAAATCATCAATGAATGACCCAACAATTGATTAAAAATAGCTCTACTAACCGTAGTTTTCCCACTACCAGAACCACCTGTAACTCCAATAACTACCGGACGCTTATTCTTATTCAACATAACTAATTTACCCTCTCTGTAGTAACTTTATCTTATAATAATAATTTTTTCAATAATTAATTATTTAATTCTTCATAATAGTATACCTTGCCATTACTAGAATTCGCAACATAATATAAGTACATTTTATCTTGATAGTCTGGATTTATTGTCGCTTTAATAGATGCAATACTTGGATTATTAAAAGGACCGGGTCCAAAACCTGTGTGCTTATATAAATTATAAGGAGATTTAACTTTTAAATCTTTATTAGTTAATTTTAGATGATTCTTGTTTAAAATATAAAAAATAGAAGTACTAGCTCTTAGAGGCATATTCATTTTAATCTTATTAAACAACACACCCGCAATTTTACGCTTATCACTATATGAAAAGTCTTCTTTTTCGATTATAGACGCAATTGTTAAAACTTTTCTAACCGTTAGTTTATTCTCACTTATTTTTTTGTAATAAGGATTTAATTCATAATTAGTTTTAGAAACCATTTGTTCAACAATACTTTTAAGTGAAATGTTATCAGAAGCATTGTAAGTAGCTGGATATAAGAAACCTTCTAATGGGTATTTTACATCTTTGCTTCTATTAACAGATTTAAGCAATTTAGGATATTTTTTAACTAAATAATCTATAAAATTTTTGTCTTTCATAAGATTTATAAAATCTTTAGCAGAGTATTTGCTACCCTTGTCAACTGCTAAAGCAATTTGATCAACAGAAGCCCCTTCACGAACTAGCACTCGACCATAACTACCTTCTAACGGTTGTGCAGAACCACCTTTTTGCAAACTATCGGCTATTTTTTTTAAACTCATTGACGGAGATAAACGATAATATCCTGCTCCAAACTTAGATAAATTATGTGAGTTTACATAGTAGTCAAAAACCATTCCACTTTTGACAATCCCATTGTCCTGCAAAATAGAACCAATTTTTTTATCTGAAGCACCCATTGGAATCTTTATTTGTTTAAAAGATTTATCACTAGAATTAAGAGGTTTCAAAGAAGTCTTAAGATAATTATGAAAAACTAAAAAAATACACAATCCTAAAACGAGTAGAATTCCAACTATTGATAAAAATATTTTTCTACCAATATTGTTGTTCTTTTGGGAATGATTTGAATCAGTATTCAAAGTAACTTCCTCCATCCAATTCTATCTAATTTCTGCATCAAATTCTTTAACTAGATTTCGTTCTACTTTATCGAAAGCTTTATTTACTTCATCATCAGTTAAAGTATCTTTTTTATTTTGATATGTCAAACTATATGCCATTGATTTTTTACCGTCAGGAACATTCTTACCATTATAAACATCAAATAAATTAACGTCAGTTAGATAAGCTCCACCACGTTTAACAATAACATTCATAATTTGTTGGTTAGTAACGTTTTCATCTACTAACATAGCAATATCTCTTGAAATGGAAGGATATTTAGAAACTAAGTCATATTGTTGTTCTTGCTTAGGTAAATCAATAAGTGTTTCTAAATTCAAATCAAATACATATGTTTCTTTAATATGAAATTTTTTAGCAGTTCTTGGATGAACCTGTCCAATAAAACCAACATAATGTCCATGTACTAAAACATCTGCAGTTCTACCCGGATGCATTTCAGGATATCTATCGGTTGCTACATATTCAATCGATCCATTTAGTTGAAGGCTCTTTAAATAGCTGTCTAAAATACCCTTAACGTCATAAAAATCAACATTTTTAGGAGCATTATTCCATCTCTTATTATCTAAAGTACCAGAAATAGCTGCTGCTATATGTTCAACTTCATTAGGACGAACTTGATCTGCGCTATCTTTATAAAAAACTCTACCTTGTTCATACAATGCAACATCTTTAACGTTACGTGCTTGATTATAAGCTACATCGTCCAACAATCCAGTTACTAAGTTCATTCTTAAAACTGAATGGTCAGTACTCATTGGAAAACTTAAATCAGTTTCATAAGTATCTTGCATCAAAAACATGTTAGCTTTTTGAGGAGTTGTTAGTGAATATGAAATGGCATGGGTTAAACCTAATGCTTGTAATTCATTTCTACTATTTCTAATTAATTGTTGCTTAGGGCTTAACATTCCAATAGTAGTTTTACCACTTGGTAAAGTACTTGGTAAGTTATCGTATCCATAAATACGTGCAACTTCTTCAATTAAATCAGAGTCTATATGAATATCACCTCTACGAGTTGGTACATCTACATCTAATTCATTGCCATTTGCTTTAACTCCAAAGCCTAATCTTTCAAAAATATCAATAACTTGTTTTAGTTCAAGGTTAGTTCCCAAAACATGGTTAATTCTTTCTAATGAAATATTTACATTGGTATTTTTTTCGCGATGATCTACCGCTGTTAAGATATCTTCGCAAACATCCCCATTAGCTAAGTCATTAATCATAAAACTAGCTTCTTCTAGAACATTATCCAAGTTATTAACGTCTACGCCTCTTTCAAATCTTTGAGATGCTTCGGTATGAATAACATGTTTACGGGCCATTTTACGAACTTTTATAGGATCAAAAACTGCACATTCTAAAACAACATTCTTAGTTTCACTGGTAATAGAAGTGTTTAATCCACCTATAACTCCAGCCATTGCAATAGGTTGTTTGTCATCAGCAATGACTAAATCTGTATCATTTAAAGATACTTCATCTTCATCTAAAGTTATTATTTTTTCGTCAGATTTAGCATTTCTAACAGTAATGTTATTACCATTAATTTTATCCAAATCATAAGCATGCATTGGCTGACCCAATTTAATCATAATATAGTTAGTAATATCTACAACATTGTTAATTGGTTTAATTCCAGCATTCCAAAGTCTAATTTGTAACCATAAAGGACTAGGCTTTACAGTTACATTATTAATAACTCTGTTTTTATAGCTTTTAACTGCATCGATATTAGCAGCATTAGAAAATTGCTTTTCAGATGATGTATCAGAATAATTGTTTAATTTGTTGTAAGTTAAATCTACAGGTTTATTATAGATAGCCGACAAATCACGTAAAGTACCATACATACTCAACATATCACCACGATTAGGGGTTACATCTAAGTCTATTAGTTCATCATTCATACCAATATAATCGTAAACATCATCACCTAATTTGGCATCATCTGGTAAAAAGTAAATTCCATCAGCCCATTCTTTAGGAACAACATCTTTTGGAAAACCGATTTCATCCAGTGCACAAAGCATTCCAAATGAAGGCACTCCACGCATTTTAGATTTTTTAATTTTTACATTATCAGCGATTCTAGATCCTGGTAATGCAACAATTACTTTTTTATTAACAGCTACATTAGGTGCACCACAAACAATTTGTAATGGCTCATCTTCACCAACATCTATTTGGCAAATGTGCAAATGATCTGAGTCTGGATGATCTTCTAATGACAATATTTGACCAACCACAATTTTCTTTAAGCCAGCACTGGGTTTAACTACTGAATCTACCTCAACTGAGGAACGTTCAATTTTTTCAGCTAATTCATCAGCTGAAACATCTAAATCAATATATTCTTTTAGCCATTTATAAGAAACTTGCATTTAATATCTCTCCTTATTAGTTAAATTGTGATAAGAATCTTACATCATTCAAATAAAAATCACGGATATCATCAACACCATATTTAAGCATTGCAAAACGATCAGGTCCTAAACCAAAAGCAAATCCACCGTATTCTTTAGAATCTACTCCAGCCATTTCTAAAACATTAGGATGAACCATTCCAGCACCTAGTACTTCAATCCAACCGGTATGTTTACATACATCACAACCCTTACCATTACATTTAAAGCAAGTAATATCAGCTTCTACGGATGGTTCAGTAAATGGGAAATAACTTGGTCTTAATCTAACGTCAAATTTATCACCAAACAATTGATGTGTTAAAAATTCCAAAGTTCCCTTTAAATCACCCATTGTAATATTTTTATCTATAACAATTCCTTCAACCTGATGGAATTGGTGAGAATGAGTAGGATCATCTGTATCGCGTCGATAAACAACTCCTGGAGAAATCATTTTTAATGGTCCTTTAGAAAAATCGTGTTTTTCCAAGGTTCTAGCTTGCATTGGTGAAGTTTGAGTACGCATCAAAATTTCTTTAGTAATATAAAAAGTATCTTGCATATCACGAGCTGGATGGTCTTTAGGTAAGTTCATCATTTCAAAATTATATTTATCTTCTTCAACTTCAGGGCCACTCAAAACTTCATATCCCATTCCCATAAACATATCACAAATCTGGTCAATGATAGCTTGTATAACATGTGGATGACCTATTTTAGTTGCAGAGCCTGGTAAAGTAACATCTATTTTTTCAGCACTCAATTTAGCATTTAAAGCTTCATTTTCTAAAACTTTTTGTTTTTTAGAAAGTGCAGTTTGAATTTCATCCCTTACTTTATTAGCATATTGACCAACTAAAGGTTTTTCTTCATTAGGAAGATCCTTAATTCCTCTTAAAACTTTAGTTATTGCACCCTTTTTACCTAACAAATTAACTTTAATATCGTTAGTGATTTCTTTAAGATCAGTAGAATTATTAATTTTTTCTAGACCTTTTTCAAGGACCGATTGTAGTTCATCTTGTAAAGACATTTTATTTCCTCCTTAAATTCAACAAAAAAAGCTCCGCCCCAAAAAGGGACGAAGCATCGCGGTACCACCCTAGTTTATACATAGTATTGTATACAACTTAAAGTTCTGTAACGGTGAACGACCGAAATGTTTTTCGCAAAAGCTCCCAACATTAGCTCGGAAAATGAATTCAGCTATATTGTATCCACTCTCATCTAAATGTGAATTTTCTGTAATGAATAGCTTACTAATTTTTCGTCAAAACTCTTAATTTGATAATAAAATATTTTTAATAAATGGTCAAGAGTATTCTTACTTATGACACCATTTATCAGACCAATTATGCACTTCATTCATTATTGGTTTTAAATCTTCACCTTTTTTAGTTAAAGAATACTCAATTAGATTAGAATTATCAAAAGCTTTTCGTTTAACAATACTTTTACTTTCCAACTCTTTTAAACGCTCTGCTAGCATTCGATCACTGCATTTTTCAACTGCTTGAGACAAAGTTTTGAAACGCTGAGGACTATTATTTAATAAAGATTCAACAATTAGTCCATTCCATTTTTTACCAAGAATAGAAAAAGTTTGTTCGAACTTTGGACATACTTTACAATCTTCAGATGTCAATGGATAAACTACCTCCTTAATATCTTTTTCACTAAAGGTTTTTTCATTAAAGATTTACAATATTCACTCACAGCTTCATAATCGTCCACAAAAGAAACAATATAACTTTCCGCATATTTTGGTCGAGCTAAAGTAAAACCCCACATATGTTTCAAGATAATATCTTTTTCTTTTTCATTTAAACTAGTTATTTTTTCTGCATTTCTAACAGCTATTCTAGGATGCATAAAAGCATGGGAACCTAAGTTAAATTTAGTTTCACGCCAATCGTAATAAAATAAATCGTGTAATAATCCTGCTCTAGCTATAGATTTAACATCAAGATGCAACTTTTCAGCTATCTGATAACTAGCATATGAAACACTTATACAGTGCATCATTCTAGTAGAATTATGATGTTGAATATAATTATCCAATTTTTTAAATTGTTCATTAGATAGAATATCATCTACTAATGCTAAATATTTTGTGTCTAACTGCCAATTTTCTTTTTTCATAAAAAGAGGTTTCCCTTTCTAAAAATCAAATGTAACATTTTGTGTTTTATATAATAAACAAAAGAATACAAGATGCAAGTAATATTACTTACATAAACTAAACATTAATATTCCAGCAGCTACTGCTACATTTAATGATTCGGCGTTCCCTTTAATATGAATATATAAGTTATTGGTGGTTTTAGCCAATAGTGACTTTTGCATTCCATTACCTTCATTCCCCATTATTAAAGAAAAACAATCACTGGACTTGATACTATTATAATCAACAGCCTGTGGATTTAATTCACTACCATAAACCGGTATACTTAAATTATTACAAGTATCCACCCAACTATTAAGGTCATACTTAATAATTTTAATATGGAAATTACTACCCTGCATTGATCTTAATACTTTAGAATTAAATATGTCTGAAGTCCCATCTCCAAAAACAACCCCATTCATGCCAGCAGCATCAGCAGTTCTAATCATAGTACCAATATTTCCTGGATCTTGTACATTATCCAGTAATAGCCATTTACCATTAATAATTTCATTATCTATGATGCTATTAGTATGCGGTAATTTTACAATGGCAAATGCTCCTTGAGGCGTCTTAGTAGATCCCAATTTAAGAGCGATTTCTTCTGAAATAATGATTACTTCATATGCCTCAATATTTTGAATCTCATTATGGTGAAGTTTATATTGATTTTCAGTGAATAAAAGCGTTTCTACAGCTTGATCGTAATTTATCGCTTCTTTAATTAAATGCCAATTTTCTAGAATATAAAGGTTCATCTTATCTCTATATTTTTTAGTCTTCAACTTAGACCAGTTTTTGATGCGATCGTTTTTAGGTGACACAATCTTTTCCATACCGTGTTTATTCTCCCTATATGAATGATTTCATATTCCATATTCTATCACAATTTATTTAATTTTTAGGAGGAAAATAAATGTCTAAAGAATGTATAACAATAATTGCTCAAGGCAAAGTTCAAGGAGTTGGTTTTAGAGCAGCTATTCAAAACATTGCAAATAGCTTAGGAATAACTGGAAATGTTCAAAATTTAAACGATGGAAGCGTAAAAATAACTGCTCAAGGTAATGATAAGAAAATCCAGCAATTATTAAAACTAATAAAAAATAACCCTACGCCTTTTTGCAAGGTAACTAAATTATTAATTAATAGTAATGAAAAAAATCATAATTATTCTGATTTTAAAATTAAGATTTAAAAGCCAACTAAAAAATGTAGCTTTTTTCTGTTATTATTATAAGGTATATTATTTTAGGAAGGGTTTTATCTTAATGAAAAAAGTAAAAAAATTATACTCGTTAATTGCTATTGCAATGATAGCAGTAACGCTTTCAGGATGTGTAAGAGTTAATAGTGACGGTACTCCTAAAGAAGGATTTATTTATAACTATTTAGCATTACCGGCTGAACATATTTTAGATTTTATTGCTAAATTTGTAGGTGGGTACGGATGGGCATTAATTGTATTGACAGTAATTGTTAGATTAATTTTGTTACCAATTATGGTTAATCAAATGACTAAATCTACAAAAATGCAAGAAAAAATGAATTTAATTCGACCACAAATGAAAGAAATTCAAAAGCGTCAACAAAACGCTAAAACTCAAGAAGAAAGAATGCAAATCCAACAAGATATGATGGCTTTATATCGCGATAATGACGTTAACATGATGGGTGGAATTGGATGCTTACCATTACTTATTCAAACCCCTGTATTTATTGCTTTATATAATGCCATTAGATTTTCTCCGGAAGTATCTCATACCATATTTATGGGTATTCGTTTAGGAGATAAAAACATAACCTTGGCAATCCTTTCATTAATTGCATACCTAATTCAAGGTTTCTTAATGACTAAAGGAATGCCAGAAGAACAAAAGAAGCAAATGAAATTTATGATTTTATTAAATCCTATTGTTATTTTAATTGCAACTTTGCAATCTCCTGCAGGTTTAGGAATATACTTCTTTATCGGTGGAATATTCATTTGTATTCAAACTTTAATAATTAATATGTACAGACCTAAAATTAGAAGAGAAATTTTAGAACAAGCTAAAAAAAATCCTCCAAAAAAAGTGGTAAAAGAAGTTCATGAAAGTGATAAAAACAATGAGAGTCCAGAAATAGAAAAATCTGAAGACAATAAAAATAAAAATCGTCAAAGAAATTCTGGTAAACAAAATCGTAATGATTAAAATAATAAAAAAGCAATCAATAAAATTATTGATTGCTTTTTTTGTTTTGAATTCTCTCTTTATCTGCTTGAGACAATATCGGTAATGTAATTCTAAAAATAGATCCATGTCCAACTGAACTTTCAACAGAAAGATGACCATTGTAAGCTTCAATTAACCTTTTAGCAATAGATAGACCTAAACCATTACCACCCTGGTTTCGACTACGAGCCTTATCAACTCGATAAAATCGGTTAAATACTTTATTCATATTTTTGGGTGAAATTCCTTCACCAAAATCTTGAATAGCGATATCTACGTTCTTAGTACTTCTGGAAATTGAAATGTGTACTTCTTTACGCTTCGTAGAGTATTTAACTGCGTTATCTAAAAGTATTATTAATACTTGTTCTAAATGATTTCGATAAATCTGAACAAGGGTTTCTTTTTTTATGTCATTATCTAATGTAAACATAAAATCTGGATGTATCATTTTAAAGTCATTATATTCTTGAAATACCAAATCTTGTGCATCGGTAATTTTATCATTGTAATTAATTTCAACTTGTTCTGCACGAGATAAATCAAGCATTTCTTGAACTAAACTTTTCATACGATTAATTTCAGAAACCGAAGCATCAATCGATTCTTTCAAAATTTGTGGATCATCTTTACCCCATCGAGATAACATATTTAAATGTCCTTGAATTACAGCAACTGGTGTTCTTAATTCATGTGAAACATCTTCCACAAATTGCTGTTGTTGTTCAATATATCTTTGCATAGTATCTAACATATCATTAAACAAAGAAGCTAAATCAGTTAACTCATCATTACTATGCATTTTAGGAACTCTAACTTCATTTTCAGGAGAATCATTTATTCTGTTTATAGTTTTAGAAATGACGCTGATGGGTCTAAGCATGTATGCAGCTAAAATATAAGATAGTAACGCTGCTACAAACACACCTAACACTAAAATGAATAATAAAATAAACGTTAATTTTTTAGTGTAGTAATGATAATCGCCTAATTTATTTATAACTCTAATAGTCCCAATTCTTTTTCCATTTACTTTTGAAAAAACAGGTGTTTCACCTATCAATGAATTATCATTATTAAATTTATCCATAAATATATGTTCTCTATTTACATTACTAATCTTAGAATAGTTTTGAGGAACATAGCTAGAATAAAAAACAGGATTATTATCTTTGTCAAATACACTTATTATATTATTGTTTTTTGCCAAACTAGCAAAAACTGAATTTGAATAGGCACTTGAAACATTGCTGTCATTAGATTTTTCTTTAAGTTTATTATTTTCACTATTTTTAGCAGTTAAAACATCGTCTACCTTATATCCAACCAAAGGACGACTAAAATCCCCTAATTTATCTGAAATAGTACCCATCGTTTCGCTAATGTGCACTCTTTCTTGATGTATCAAGACATCTGAAAAACGATTATAAACTAAAAATGAAAAAATTGACAGCATTACAAAAACAATCAAAGAAGTCCCTGCAGACCATTTCCATTTTAATGATAGTCTTCTTTTATTGTGAAACATTTTAGAATTATCTATGCTACTTTCACTAAGGTTTTTAGTGTTTAATGAGTTCATGAACGCATCACGTACCCTGTACCACGAACAGTTTGAATATAACTCTTTTGATCTGGACGATCAATTTTATTTCTTAAATATCTAACGTAAACATCAACAACGTTGGTTTCAGCTTCTGAGTTATATCCCCATACTTTAGTTAATAAGACATCGCGACCTAATACAACGTTTACGTTTTCCATAAGTGTTAACAAAAGTTCGTATTCGCGTTTAGTTAAGTTAATAATATCGTCACCACGTCTAACAATACGACTTTCTTTTTCAACCGTAATATCCTTAAAATGGACTACTTTTTGGCTTTCTTTTTTCTCGTCGCCTTCTATCTCAATACGACGTAATAAGGCTCTAACTCTTGCTAATAATTCTTCGATAGCAAATGGTTTAACAATGTAGTCATCAGCACCATGATCAAAACCAGAAACTCTATCAATTACAGAATCTCTAGCAGTCATCATTATAATTGGAGTTGACTTCTTTTCTCTAAGTCTTCTAGCAACTTCCATTCCATTTAATTTAGGTAACATTAAATCTAGTAAAATAACATCATAATCATTTTCTATGGCTTCATCTAAACCATCGCGTCCATCAAGGCTAACGGTAACTTCATAACCTTCATGTTCTAATTCAAGTTCAACAAAACGCGCTAAACTCTTTTCATCTTCAATAATTAAAATACGACTCATTAGGTAAATACACCTCTATATATTATTCTTTTTTCAAATCAACAAATCATTTTACATTTTAGCATAATAATGCCATTAATAGTAGTTATCTCAGTTACATATTAAATTTTTTTGTGAATATTTTCACTTGATTTTACTTATAACATCTAATATAATGAAATTATAAATTAAAGAAAGAAGTTGTTAGTATGAAAGCTGCTGTAGTAAGAGATAACTCAGATGGTTATGTAGATATTAAAGATGTTGATTTAAGACCTTTAAAATATGGTGAAGCTCTTGTCGATGTAGAATATTGTGGACTTTGTCACACAGATTTACATGTTGCATCTGGAGACTTTGGAAAAGTTCCTGGCAGAATTATTGGACACGAAGGTGTAGGTCGTGTATCAAAAGTTGCTGAAGGAGTATCTAACTTAAAAGTTGGCGATCGAGTTTCTATCGCTTGGTTCTTTAAGGGTTGTGGACATTGTGAATATTGTTTAACTGGTCGTGAAACTTTATGTAGAAATGTTCAAAATGCTGGTTTTACAGTAGATGGTGCTATGGCCGAACAAGTAATTGTTGATGCAAATTACGCTGTTAAAGTACCCGAAAACTTAGATCCAATTGAAGCAACATCATTAACTTGTGCTGGAGTTACAACATACAAAGCTCTTAAAGTAGGAGATGCTCGCCCAGGACAATGGATTGAAATCGTTGGTGCTGGTGGATTGGGTAATATTGCCGTACAATTGGCTCACAACGTTTTTGGAGCTCATGTAGTTGCTGTAGATGGAAACGAACAAAAACTAGAAGCAGCTAAAAAGAATGGTGCAGAATTATTAATTGACCGTCATGATTCAGACGTTGCTGAACAAATCCAAGAAAAAGTTGGTGGAGTTCACAGTTCAATCGTTACTGCTGTTAATAAAGATGCTTTCACTACATCTGTTAATGCACTTCGTCCAGATGGAAAACTAGTTGCTGTTGCTCTACCTAAGGGTGATATGGCATTAAATATCGATAAAACTGTTCTTGATGGTATTCAAGTAGCAGGTTCATTGGTTGGTACTAGACAAGATTTAGCTGAAACATTCCAATTTGGTGCTGAAGGTAAAGTTAAACCAATCGTTAGAACTTGTAAATTAGATGAAATCAACGATGTTATTGATGAAATGAAACAAAACAAGATTGTTGGTCGTGTAGTAGTAGATTTCACTAAATAATCATTAGAAATTAAAAGCTAAATAAAAAAGGTTCAGAACCCATGGTGTTCTGAACCTTTTTTATTTAGCTTTTAAATTAGTTATTAACTTTAATAACTTGTTTACCATTGTAGAAGCCACAGTTTGGGCAAACTACGTGTGATTTACGTAACTCACCACAGTTTGGGCAAGCACTTAAACCTGGATTAGCTAATTTGATATGACCACGACGCATATTCTTTTTAGCTTTTGAAGTCTTTCTTGCTGGTACAGCCAATATAAAAACCCCCTTTTATAAAAAATATCCACTAGTGAAAAATTTTATAGCCTTACCAAAGAAAATCACTATTTAAAATAATCTTTCAATTTAGCAAGACGTGGATCAACAGTTTTATCTTCTGCCTTAGGATTGTTGTATTCTTGTTCAGAAATAACTTTCCAAAAACTTCCTTCAGGCATTTCTTTACCCTCTTCTTCTTGAGGAGAGAGAATATGCATTGGGATTTGTAAGATAATATTATCAGCAACTGATTTATCAAAATCAATTTTTTGATTTTCAATTAAAAATGCTACATCGCCTAATTCTTCATACTTTTTAAGATTGTATTCATCTTTAACATATACCTCGTTAATATTAAAATCTAAATCAACATTAACCGGGTCTAATGAACGTGAAGACGGAACAACCATCTTACCGGTAACTTTAGCATTAACAATCACATTACCGCTATCATAAAAAACATGTGCACTAACTGTTACTGGATCTACTGATAAAATATACTTAGGATATCTATCCAATAAATCTTTTTCCAAGTCAAGCTTTTCAGTAACTGAAAGCGGAGCATCTTGATAACTAGATAATTCATTTAATGACCATTTCATGTGTAGTCCCCCTAATGCAACGATGTTTATTATACATATTACAAATATGCTTGTCAAGGTGTTTACCTTGATAGCAAAATCACTTATAAATCAACGGAAATCGATATAAATCTTCATTTTCATTAGTAATTATGCCTGTCATAAATCCTGCTCGATATTCATATCTAAGTTCATTATTCAGGTTGCTTTTGTTTACTCTAGATATTATAGGAATATCGATAGATTTCTTAACTTGCTTTAAATATGATTTTCCTAAATTATTAAATCCTAATACCCTAATATATTCAAATATTGCATCATTTTGATAATTCAATAGGATGTAACAACATAATCTTTTTAACCTAGCATAAGTGTATCGCTTTGATTTTATTTTAGAAATAAATTCTTCAAAACTATTAGAAGCATTAATTTCTTTTTTTAATTTAAATTCTAAACCTTCATTCATCTGATATATTTGGCTTAATTCGTTTGTGGAAGACATTGATATCATGTACTTTAAGTATGGGAAAAATGAATCCCACGTAATTATTTCATCAAAATGAATGTTGTAATTCGGTAAAAATTTACTAAAATCATTATCATGCTTAAGTATGGCTGAACGAATTGCCGAAGCACTAGAAATGTCAGCTTTATAATTTAAATCACTATCGTGGTGATTGGCTCCCAAGCGTTTTACTGGATACAATTTCATTGGACATTCTAAAGCAGAATTAGAAATTGCATAATTCATCCCTAACACATCATTAGGACTAGAAATTCTTTTTCCCGTCTTAGAATACACATAGTCCCTAATAGACGCAGAATAAGGTGTGTTTGCATCTAAATAAGATTTAATATCTTGCTTAATTTTTTTAAAATGACTTAATTCATTAAAGTTTATTTGATTATTTTCACATCCAAAACTTAAATAAGAACATTTTAAATTACCCAAAATATTAACCGAATATTTAGCAAATAAGTCCGCCGGTTGAACTGCACACTGAAATGGCAATTCTATTACTAAATCAGCACCGTTGCGTATTGCTATATCAGTGCGTGTCCACTTATCAACTAATGCTGGTTCTCCTCTTTGAACCCAATTACCGCTCATAATCACTACAACTAAATCAGCACCAGTTAAACGTTTAGCTTCTTTTAGTTGGTATAAATGTCCATTATGAAATGGATTGTATTCAGATATTATTCCCACAGCTTTGAGCATCTATGACATCACCTTATCACAAACAAAAAACCAACGGTCAGTCTTATTATCTGGAGTTTTTTTACCAAAATCAGCTGACACTTTAATATTTTTGAAACCTACTTTTTTTAGTAGGTCTAAATAAACTTTTAGATCATAAGTTCTTTCATAATGAATTTCATTAAAAGAATCATAGGCTTCTATTTCTTCATTGTAAAAGAAAAAAGCTAAGTCATGTTCAACTGAATGTGGAGCATCACCAATGTAACTTGACCACATAAAAGCTCTTGATTCGTCATGATAGTTATACATGTATCCTGGATAATAAACATCTGTTTTATAAGGTGTAATTACGTCAAACAAGTATTTACCACCATTATTTAAATGCTTAAAGACATTAGTAAAAGCTGTTTCAATTTCTGATTCTGATTTTAAATAACATAAAGAATCATCAAAACAAGTAGCTACATCGTAATTATCAATAGTTGATAAATCCAACATATTACCCTCGATTAATGGTAAAGACAAGTTCATATCATTAGCGTGCTTACTAGCAATTGAAAGCATGTCATTTGATAAATCTAAGCCTGTAACATTATATCCCTGACTAATCAATAAACAATCTAATCTTCCATTTCCACAAGCAATATTAATAATGTTAGACGAAGTATCAACGTTATCTTTCACAAATTGTAGCCAATGATTATACATATTAGAATCAAAGAGCTCATCATAAAGCTGTGCAAAACTAGTGTAAATCATCTATTCTTCTATCCAATCACTTAAATCTACTGAATCGGCATCTGACCATAATTTTTCCAAGTTATAAAAGCTTCTTTCATCACTTTGAAATACATGTACAATTACTTCTCCTAAATCAATTAAAATCCATTTAGCAGTACTTTTACCTTCAACTTGTTTAATGTAAATATCTTTTTCTTCTACAGCATCAACAATTTCATCAGCAATAGATTTAACTTGACGATTAGATGTAGCATCCATTATTACAAAATAATCAGCCATTAAGCTAACTTCTTTAACATCTAAAGCAACAATATCATGTGCTCTTTTTTTATCAGCAGCTAATACTACTTCTTTTAAAATATCTTTACTATTCAATTTAATTTCTCCTTTATTATTTTAAATTAGAATTTACTACCCATTGATTGTAAGTGTCAATTGTTTTAGGATATACGTTTTTGTTATTTAAAATTAGGTATTCTAAAGTATGCTTAGTCTGATAAGCTACACCTAACTCCAAATTTTTATAAGTAATTTCTCTAGCTTCATCAACACCAGGAAAATCTCTGCCCATTTCTATATAGTCAGCCATATAAACAATTTGTTCTAATTTAGACATGTATTTAGCGCCTACTGTATGGTGTTTTACAGCATTCAATACATCAACATTTTGAATACCTAACTCATGTTGAACAAATAAAAATCCAACTTCTCCATGCCATATAGCATTGCCATAATTAAGTAAGTTACTGTCTAAATGGTATTTATGAATAGCGTTAATAAAATCATCATCTGGTCTTTGCTTAGCATAATCATGAACTAACCCACCTATACTAGCTAACTCAACGTCAACATCATTAAGTTTAGCTAGCTTAATTGCCATTTGTTCCACTCTTAAAACATGTTCAAATCTAGATTTTGTTAAAGCATTTTTTAAACGAATTACTAATTCTTCACGACTAAATGGAACAATATTTTGTGTGTAAACTATTGTATTATCGATAAATTGAATGCTCCTTTATATAACAATTAACTTTATCTGGAATTAAATATCTAACCGACTCATTACAACTAATTTTATTTCTAATCATAGTTGATGAAATATCTATATCAGGTAAATCTACCCAAATAACTGGATAATCACTTTCAGGAATATAGTTTTTTCGTTTAACTCCTACAAAGTGTACTAGTTGAAATAATTCATCAATTCGATGCCACTTAGGCAGATAATCTACCATATCTCCACCAATAATGAAATAATAATCATTATTAGGATTTTGATTGCACAAGTTAAGCATCGTATCATAGGTATAACTAGTACCCTTTCTATTTACCTCAGACAATTCCAATGCTAATTTATCATTATCCTGAATTGCTAATTTAATCATATCAACTCTTAAATTAGCATCTATAGCATATTTTTTATCTACATGTGGTGGAATATAATCCGGCATTAAATAAACCTGATCTAAATTTAAACTATCACAAACTTGATCAGCTATAAATAAGTGTTCATTGTGAATGGGATTAAATGTGCCACCAAATATACCAATTTTGTGTTTTACTTTATTATTTAAAGAAATCAAAATATCACCTTAAATATTTTTTACTTCTACAGAAACAGTTTGGTTGTCTTCATCATTAGAAGGTAAAAATAATAATAAAGTTTTACCTATTACTTGAACAACGTTAATATCACTTTTTGATTCCAAAAAGTTTTTTACATCATCAGTATCTACATCAGCATTTTGTTGAATATTAATTTTAATTAACTCTCTTTTTTGCAAAGCATCTAAAATTTGTTCTAACCAAATATCAGTTAATCCATTCTTACCAATTGATGATATAGGTTTCATACGATTAGCTTGTGATCTTAAATATCTCTTTTGTTTTCCTCTAAGTTTCATAAGTTCTCCTTAATTTGTTTTAAATCATTGATTTTCTAATTAAAACTGATACTCCTTTTGGAGCCCAACCTGCTATTACTACGTCTTCTGGCACGGTAATCCATCCAAGGCCTTCAATTACCAAATCACTTTTCTCAGTTGTTTTAAATTCATACCTAACTAATTTAGGGAAATCATCGATATATGAAGCGTCAGGTGGTGTAAGTAATTCTCCAAAATGCTTTTCATAAAAATTATCCGCATTAGCTAGCTTAGTACGATGAATTAATAAATTGTTTTCTACGTACACTGTGAAACCATGTTTTGCATTTCCTTGAACATAGTCAAATCTACCTACTCCACCAAAAAATAAAGTTTGTTCAGGATTCAACTGGTAAACTTTAGGCTTAATTTGCTTTTGTGGTTCAACAATTTTTAAATCTTTTCCCTTTAAATAGTGTGCCATTTGTTCTTTATGAATTATTCCAGGAGTATCAACTATTTTACTACCATCATCTAAGTTTATATTAATTTGATCTAGCGTTGTACCTGGAAATTTTGAAGTAGTAATTAACTCTTGAATTCCAGTATTTTGTCGAATAATTTGATTAATTAGTGTAGATTTACCTACATTGGTTACTCCTACAACGTAAACATCCTTACCCTGACGATAATCATCGATTTTTGATAATAATCCATCTACTGAGCGATTAGTTTTAGCAGAAACTAAAGCAACATCTATTGGACGAATCCCTTGCTCATTAGCACGTTGTCTCAACCAATCTTTTAGTTTTCTACGTTTAAGTGATTGTGGAAGTAAGTCTTCTTTATTACCAACTAACAAGACTTCATTATCACCCACAAAACGATGCAATCCTGGAATAACACTACCGTTAAAGTCAAAAATGTCTACAACATAAACAATTAGAGATTCAGAATCTCTAATTTTATTTAATAATTTCAAGAAATCATCATCAGTTAAACTCACTGGTGCAATTTCATTATAATGTCTTAATCTAAAACATCTTTGACAATAAATATCATTATCTAACTCTTGTGCTTTCTTTAAAGCTGAATTAGGTGTATAACCTAATTCATTTGGATTTTGGGTTTGAATAAAAGCACCGCAACCAATACATTGTAAGCTATCTTCTGCTTGATTATTATCGCTCATCAATATCCTCCTGCCATGTTAAATTATTGTATTTTTTTAATAATTTTGTCCATATTTTCTTTTCAATATAACGATTTAATTTTGTATTCCAAGCATCACTAGGTAATACTGGCTTTACAAGTACGCTTCTTACTTTTGCATTGTTAGAAGCAACTACATCAGTCAAAAGCTGATCACCAACCATTATAACTTGTTTATTATCTAAATTATACTTTTTTAAAGCTTTTATAATTCCAGAAGGTAATGGTTTATATGCCCTAGATATATAATCTATATTAAAGTGTTGCACAGCCTTACTTACTCTTTTATGGCTATTATTAGAAATAACAACTAACTGAATACCATGTTTATATAATGCATTAATCCAATTTTTTAACTGTGTAGTACCATAAGTATTATTCCAAGGAATTAAAGTGTTATCTAAATCAGTAAACACCGCTTTAATGCCCATTTGATTTAACTTTGATGGTGATATTTGATATATTGTTGGAATCATCCAAGTTGGTTTAAATTTAGATAACATCTTAAAAATCTCCTTATTATAAAATATTATGTATAACCGAAAAAATATTCGGCATATATATTAATAAAAAAACTCCCACCTACTTAAACTAAGTGGTGAAAGTTTAAAAAATTATTTTACAGCTTTCTTAGCTGCATCAGCTAATGAAGCAAATGCTTTTTCATCGTTAACTGCTAAATCAGCTAACATTTTACGGTTAACTTCAATGTTAGCAAGTTTTAAACCGTGCATTAATTTACTGTAGCTCAAACCATTCATACGTGCAGCGGCGTTGATACGAGCAATCCATAATCTTCTGAAGTTGCTCTTGTTTGCACGACGGTCACGGAAAGCATATTCGCGTGATTTCATTACTTGGTCTTTAGCAGTTTTGAAAAGACTGTGTTTACCTTCACGGTAACCTTTAGCTTGTTTTAAAACACGTTTACGACGTGCGTGAGTGACTGTTCCACCTTTTACTCGTGGCATATTAAATTCCTCCCGATATTAAAAAATATTATTTGTGTAATAAATGTGTGTATTTTTTAGTCATAGTAGCACCAGTCATGCTTGTACCACGTAATTGACGACGTTGTTTCTTGGTTTTACCATGAAAACGGTGACTAGTAAAAGCGTTTGCGCTCTTTAAACCACCTTTAGCAGTTTTTTTGAAACGTTTTGCTATAGCACGGTTTGTTTTAATCTTAGGCATTAGAAAATATCCTCCCTTTTTATAGTAAAAAAATTATTTTTTATCGCTTGAATTAGGTGCGAGCATTAAGAACATACTTCTACCGTCCATTTTTGCTCGTTGGGTAACATTAGCAACATCTGATGTAGAATCTGCCATTCTGTTTAGAACATCACGACCAATTTCTTTATGTGTGATGGCACGTCCTTTGAAACGGATAGATACTCTAACTTTTTCACCTTTGCTCAAGAACTTTTTAGCATTCTTAAGCTTAGTATTAAAATCATTTGTATCAATTGTAGGGCTAAGTCTTATTTCCTTAACACTAACAACCTTTTGTTTCTTTCTAGACATACGAGCCTTCTTTTGTTGTTCAAAACGGTATTTCCCATAATCTAATATCTTAGCTACGGGTGGTTTTGCCTTAGGAGCAACTACAACAAGATCTAAACTTGCATCTTCAGCCATCTTTAAAGCCTCAGCCGTTGATTTAACTCCTAATTGATCACCGTTTGCACCGATTAAACGAACTTCTCTAGCTCTAATTCCATCATTGACCATCATATCGTTTGCTATGGCAATTCACCTCCAAGTAATTAAAAGCAGAAAAAGAGCGGATACATAGATATATACCCGCTCTCATAACTCAAAAAATGAGTTTTCCATCCGAAATTTAGCCTAGCAATTATAATCACTGAGGCGAGAAGCGGGATGCTTCTGCTTTTATGTTAGTTTAATAATAACAATTTAAGCATAAATTGTCAATAACTATTTGTTTTTTCTTGAATAGTTACTAATATCTTCTTGAATAGCCTTAATAAAATCATCAATGGATAGTTCTGAACTATTGTCTTCACCATAGCGACGAACAGATACTTTATTTGATGACAATTCATCATCACCAACAACTAACGTGTATGGAACTTTGTTAGTTTGAGCATCTCTAATTAAATAACCCATTTTTTCATTACGACTATCAACACTAGATCTAATACCTAAAGCAGTTAATTTTTCATTAACTTTTTTAGCGTAATCACCATGTTTATCCATACTTACTGGAATAATTTTAACTTGATGTGGAGCTAACCATGTTGGGAAAGCACCTTTATAAACTTCGATTAAGTAAGCCACAAATCTTTCCATTGTAGAAACTAAACCACGATGAACCATAACTGGTCTATGTTCTTTACCATCTTCACCAACATAATGAAGGTCAAATCTTTCTGGTAACATAAAGTCTAATTGAATAGTAGATAATGTTTCTTCATTACCCATTGCAGTATATGTTTGAACATCTAGTTTTGGACCATAGAAAGCTGCTTCACCTTCTGCTTCTACATAATCTAAACCTAATTCATCCATCGCACCTTTTAACATTGATTGAGATTTATTCCACATTTCATCATCATCAAAATACTTTTCAGTATTCTTAGGATCACGATAACTTAATCTGAAATGATAATTTTCAATGTCAAAGTCTTTGTAAACTTCAACCATAAGATGAAGAATACGTTTAAATTCTTCCTTAATTTGTTCAATTGCTAAGAAAGTATGTCCATCATTTAAAGTCATTTCACGAACTCTTTGTAAACCAGACAATGCACCAGATTTTTCATATCTGTGCATCATACCTAATTCAGCAATACGCATAGGAAGTTCACGATATGAACGAATGTGATGTTTAAAGATTTGGATATGGCTAGGACAGTTCATTGGACGAAGTTCTAGTTGTTCACCATCACCCATGTCCATTGGAGGGAACATATCTTCACGATAATGAGCCCAGTGACCAGATGTTTTATAAGCATCAAGGTTCATTAAAACTGGAGTAATTACGTGTTGGTAACCATTAGCTAATTCCTTGTCAACAATATATCTTTCAATAACTCTTCTAACAGTAGCACCGTTTGGCATCCAGTATGCTAAACCTGCTCCAACTTTAGGATCGACAAAGAATAAGTCTAATTTATTTCCAATTACTCGATGATCTCTTTCTTTGGCTTCTTGACGACGTTTTAAATCATCTTCTAAATCTGCTTTTTTATAAAAAGCAGTTGCAAAAATTCTTTGAAGCATTGGATTAGAAGACTTACCTTCCCAATAAGCACCTGCAACTGATAATAATTTAAATTCTTTAACTAGTTTAGCAGATGGAAGTACAACGCCTTCACCTAGACTTAAGTAGTCACCAATTTGATAAAAAACTACTTTATCGTTTTCAACAAATTTGTTAACTAATTTTGCTTGATATGGATCTCCATCTACTTGTTTTAAGGCATCTTCTTTACTTAAAACTTTACGTTCAATGGAAACGTTGTCCTTAACCATTTTACGCATTTTATCTTCTAGAGGTTTAAGTTCGTCAGCACTAACTTGCGTATCTTTTTTATCAGTATCAACAAAGAATCCATCTTCATCAGAAGCACTTTCACCAAACTCAATTCCAACAAATTGATCAGCTAAAGCTGCTTTCAACAATTGTGAAGCAGTTTGTCTTAAAACTTGTAAACCTTCATCAGAATCTTTTGTAATGATTTCAATTTTACCACCATTAGGTAAAACTTCATTGATACCATACATTTTATCATTTACTTTTCCGGCTACAGCTTTTTTAGCTAAACTAACAGCTATGCTTTTAGCAACATCTTCAACTGTTAAACCTTGATCAAATTCTTTTACACTACCATCTGGAAATTCAAAAGAAATTTTAGACATATAAATTACCTCCTAAATAAAATAAAAAAGCCCTAGCACTATAAAATAGTACTAGGGACGTTATTAACGTGGTTCCACCCATATTTACTTACAATAGTTAAAAATATGTAAGCCTCATATTAAGCCAAAAACGGCATATATATTAAATATACTCAAGAAGTGGTAGCTTAAAGTTAACAATTAAGAAAACTTGCAGTTATTGTTTTCTCTCCCTGAAATGATAAACATTAAGTTTTGTCTTCCTTGGTTAATATTATCATCATTCTACAATAAAATGTCAAGGATGAAATCTAAATAATTATTGAGGTCTTCTATTAGAACCTGTCATCAAGTATTCTTTAGATAAAAAACGAATTCTTTGCATAATTCTTTTAGCTTTTAATGGTTCATCATCACCACGATTATTAACGCTCAAGTGTTCCGTTTCTAATTTATCCATTGAAAAATTAGAACTAAAAAAAGTAGGTAAGTGATTCTGCATACGCCATTCTAAAATTACTCCTAAAATATCATCTCTAACCCAAGAAGACATAGAGTCAGCCCCAATATCATCCAGCATTAAAATGGAAGCCCTTTTTATTGCATCTATTTTATCTGCAACATTATTATTACCAATCGAATTCTTCATTTCAACAGCAAAACTAGGAAAATGCAACATTGTTACATCTACTCCATTTTCAGCTAACTTATTAGCTATAGCACCTAAAAGATAGGTTTTACCAATTCCAAAGCTGCCATAGATATATAAGCCAGGAAGCCACTTATCCGTTTTATGATAATTTTTAATAAAATTAAGTGCTTGTTCTAAAACATTCATTCTTGAAGAAGATTCATCCATGTCAAAGTCATGTAGACTAGCATTATTTACATCTTTAGGCATCATAAGCGTTTTTATTCTTTTTTGTAATGCATGCTGCTTTCTAGCTTTAATGGTGGCTTCGGTGGGACAATAAGATATGTCTATCAGATGATTATTAATTTTTAATTCTGGTTCGTATCCCGGAATAGTACTTGCTTGACCGCTATTTATTTTGTTTTTTTCAGATACAAACTCATATAATTTTGATAAAGATTTAATAATTGCATCTTTGTCTAGACTATCATTATTTTTTTCTAAAAAATTTTTAACGTCATCATTATTTAAAACCTTATGAATAAGTTCTCGATAGCGGTCAGATCCACCATTTAATTCACTCATCATTTGCTTCATACTCTGGCTAACACTTTCCAAAAAAACACCACCTAACCAATTATTGATTATTGTCTAATTCTTCTAACTCTAATTCTAATTGACGTTTTTTATCCTTATCAATAGGCTTACTATCTTTATGTGGATTGTAATCGTCTCTTGCCCAGTCCGGTAAAGATTCTTTAATTTGTTTTCTATTATTATTTTTATTAAAACTTTTTTTATTAAATTTATTTTTTAGACTATCTTTACGATTACGAATATATTTAATAGCTTCAGCAGCATTACTAATATCATGTTTAGCCCAATCGTTAGCAATTGTGTCAACTAAACTTTTGTTTAAGCTGGCATGATCTTGATCCACTAAAATATGATAGGTAATCATATTAATGACTTCTTTAGGTAAAACCATTCGATGAACTAAATCACGTAAAGTTTTTTCTTCATTGGCAGAAATATATCCTTTATTAGCACCTTTCAACTTAATCAAAAAATCGATTGGCGAATAAAATGATGCCGACTTAACCAAGCTTTGTTCGGCCGCATTAAGTTTAATATCGTCACTCTTAGTAACTGTTTGAAAAGCATTGGCATTAGAATTATTGGCTCTTTCAAATTGTCTAGAAACCAAAAGTTTAAATTTATTAACATCCAAAATATTCGTGCTAATGTTTGTAGCTTTTTCAATCAATCTTGAAATACTAATTTCATCTATACCATACAATAAATGCTCAGATAAAATTAAATCATGACTTTTTTTAACACTATCTAAGTTAACATAGGATTGACCCAATATATCCAATAACAAGTTAAAGTCAAAATCCTTAACATCCCTAACAACTTGTTGTTTAGTATCGTTTTGATTAGAAAAATTAGCCCTTATTTTTTTAGTAACATTGGGAGTATTAGATAAGTCATTTTTTTTGACAACAAATACATCTAAAAAATTCTTAGAAATGTCTTTCATATTGTCATCATCATAAACTTTTTTGATTAGTTTAGTTCCTAAAGCATAGTATTGCTTTTCGCCAATAATTTGTAAAAGCGTTACACTTAATAAATCATCCTTAAAAAAGGCTCTTGCATTAAGTGGCGGAAATAATTTGTATACATATATTTTATTTAAGGATTCAGTTTCTTGAATATAAGTTTTTAATAAACCTGAACCTTCTAACTTAACTCTAGCATCGTAAAGCTGGGATAGATCAATGTTTAAAAGTGATAAAAGTTCAAAATTATTTTTGATTTGAAATTTATCATTATCAAACTCCATTCTCCATAAAATATTAAATAATGCATACGCAACGGGACCAATAATTGGCTGATATAACAAATCTAATGTTTTACGTTGCAAATCAGAAATGTATTCTGTAGCTGTAACAATAAACCCTGAATTAGGGTTTATATTTCTTAGTTCACTATCAACCATTATTTATCACGTTTCTTCTTATCTTTTTCTAGAACACCCTTTAGTTCATTATAAAAAACTGTCATATCTTTAAATTGTCGGTACACACTAGCAAATCTAATATAAGAAATTTCATCAATATCAGCTAATTCATTCATTACATATCTACCAATTAATTGACTAGAAACTTCGTTATCACCGGCGGAGCGTATTTTATTCTCTACATGATCAACAATTTTAGTCATTTCAATCATAGGAACCGGACGTTTTTCAGCTGATCTAATAATTCCCTTAAGAATTTTCTCGCGATTAAATTCTTCACGATTACCATTACTTTTTATAACTAAAAGTGGTGTTTCCTCAATTCTTTCAAAAGTAGTATATCGATAACCACAATTTTCACATTCTCTTCTTCTTCTAATTACTCTACCATTTTCAGTTGGCCTACTATCAATAACCTTAGAAGATTTTTTATGACAATGAGGACATTGCATTCGTTTCACCTCAACACATTTTATAATTTATTTAATATAAGCATTAACTTAGACCTAGTTTGTAAAACCGAACCATCACTATTGATAACAAAATCAGATAAAGTTTCTTTATAATCTAAAGGCCACTGCTTTTTCATAATTTCAACTGCATTACTTATGGATATTTGGTTACGTTCAGTTAATCTAGATAATTGATTTTCTGGAGAACAAGCAACTGTGATTATTTTGTCGCAATAAATCTGATAACCATTTTCAAATAATGTCGGTGCATCTAAAAATATTAACTGTGCATCGTTATTGCTAAAATCATTAATACGTTTTTGAACTTCTGTTCTAATAAACGGATCTATAATTCTGGTTAAAGTTTTTAAGTATGCAGAATTATTAAAAACTGTCTTAGCCAATTTTTTACGATTTAATTCACCATTAGGTAATAAATAATCTTTTCCAAAATAATCCATGATACTTTTTAAACCGTCACTATTTTTTGATTGCACCATGTGAGTAATTTTATCGGCATCAATAATTTCGTAGCCTAATTCTAACAAATACTTAGAAATAGTAGATTTCCCAGTAGCAATCCCACCAGTAATTCCTATAATCATTTTAGACATTATTTAGTTACCCTTAATTGACATTTAGGACAAAAATGAGTTCCACGTTGAGCAACAGTAATTTTCTCAATTTTAGTACCACATCTAAAACAAGGTTGTCCTTTTCTACCATAAACTTTAAGACTATCTTGAAATTGTCCCGCTTCTCCATAAGCATTAGAATAAGAGTGTACCGTAGTTCCATGGCCCTTAATAGCATCACTAATCTCTTTGATTATGTTCATTCTTAATGCTTTTATTTCATCATCAGTAACTAAAGAAGTCATGGTTTCAGGATGTATTTTACTCATCCACAACACTTCATCAACATAAATATTACCCAAGCCTGCTAAATGACTTTGATTTAACAAAAATGGTTTAATTTTACCTCTGGACTTATTCATTATAGTTTTTAAATATTCAAATGTAAGATCATTTTCGGTAGGCTCAGGTCCTAAAGTCCCTAGACCGGATAATGTATGTTCCTCACCATTATGAATAAGATACATACGACCAAACTTTCGACTATCATTATATCTTAATTCTCTGCCATCTGATAAATGAAATATAACATGTGTATGCTTACCAGGAGTAGTACCATCTGATTCTACATCATACTTACCTTCCATTCTAAGATGTGAAACTAATGTAATATCACCATTAAACCTAAATAATAAATATTTTCCTCTACGATCAATTTTTATTATTTTGCGCTTAGATAAGCATTTTTTAAATTTTTCTGGTGATACATTTATCATCTTAGGATAAATAATATCTACACTACTTACCTCGCTATTTTCTACTAAACTAGTTAAACCTCTTCTTACTGTTTCAACTTCTGGTAATTCTGGCATTTAAAAAACCTCGATTCTTTTTACTTAAGATCATACCAATTGTTTCCATAATGACTTTTAACCTTCAATGGAACATTTAGTTCCACTGCCGAATCCATAATAGAAGGTACTAATTTTTCCAATTTAGATATTTCCTCAACTGGAGCTTCAAATATAAGTTCATCATGAACTTGTAAAAGCATTTGTGCTTGCATGTTTTTAGTAGCTTTAGCCATATTTATCATTGCAATTTTAATAATATCGGCTGCGCTACCTTGAATAGGACTATTAATTGCAGTACGTTCAGCAAATGAACGTTGATGAAAGTTTTTAGAATTAATTTCTGGTATATATCTTCTTCGATGTGCAATCGTTTCAACATAACCGTTCTTCTTAGCATCTTCAACGGCATCATCCATATATTTTTTAACACCTGGATATTCAGCAAAATACTTATCAATGAAAGATTTAGCCTGGGCCCTAGATATACCTGTATTTTTAGCTAACCCAAAATCTGATATTCCATAAACAATCCCAAAATTAACCGCTTTGGCTTGTCTTCTAATATTAGGCGTTACCTCATCATTTGAGCTCAGTCCAAAAATTCTGCGTGCAGTAGAAGCATGGATATCATCATTATTCATAAATTCTTCTCGCATGTTCTTATCACCCGTTATAGATGCTAAAACTCTCAATTCAATTTGTGAATAATCAGATGAAAAAATTTTCCAACCCTCTTTATGTGGTACAAATGCTTTTCTTATTAATCGTCCTTCATTCGTACGAACTGGAATGTTTTGCAAATTAGGGTCTACTGATGATAATCTACCAGTTTGCGTTAAAGTTTGTAAATATCTAGTGTGAACTTTGTTATCACCAGAATTAACGACTTTTAAAATACCATCTACGTACGTAGATAATATTTTTGATAATTGACGATAATTTAAAATTTCCTGAACAATTGGGTATTCAGAAGCAAGTTGTTCTAACACATCTACTGCTGTGGAATATCCAGTCTTAGTTTTTTTAATCACTGGTAATCCCATCTTTTCAAACAAAACTACTCCAAGCTGTTTAGGTGAACCAATATTAAATTTTTCGTTAGCCATGTTGTATATAGATTGTTCAATTTCAGAAATACGCTCTTTTAGTTTACTACCCATATTTGATAAATATTCACTATTTACTGTAATCCCGTTAATTTCCATATCTGCTAAAACAAAAGTAACTGGAAGTTCAATCTTTTGATATAACGTTTTTTGGTTGTGTTGTTGCAATTTTTCAAAAAGTGGATTTTTAAGCTCATCAACTGCTTTAGCTTTTCTAACCAAATGTGATAAAAATACATTATCATCTTCAGGGATTGAGCGTTTGGCCCCTTTACCATAAACATCTTCATCAGAATTAATATCGTAATAATCATGCAAATTAGCTATTTTACCCAAATCATTACTATTATCATTAGTATCTAAAAGATAAGAAGCTATTAACATATCGAAATTAACGTGATTTAATTTAATTCCTAAACGATTAAGGCCCACATATGTTCTTTTAGCATCAAAAACGTTTTTAAGAATTTCGTCACTCTCTAAAATGTTGCTAATTAGATCGCTTTTCAAGAGTGTAGTATCACGACTAGCAAACCATTGATTACCTCTTCCAATTACAAATCCAACAATTGGTGCATTATGATAGTTATCTCCATCCATTTCTAAATAAAATGAGCATTCATTAAAGTTTATTTTTTCTAAATCTATTAAATTATCGGCGTTTAAAGTTACATAATCAACCGGCAACAACTTTCTTTCATCCTTTGAACTCATACTACTTAAAAATTTTCTAAAATTCATTTTCTTATAAAAGGCAATTAAATTATCAATTTGATCACCCAAATAAGGTATGTCGTTAACACTAATTTCTAGCGGAGCATCACGTTTAATCGTAGCTAGTTTTTTCCCTAATATGGCATTATGTTTTCCATCGATTAAATGTTCTTTCAGCTTTTTACCACTAATATCATCGATATTATCATATAAATTTTCTATGTTTCCATATTGATTAATTAATTTTAAAGCTGTCTTGGGTCCTACTTTTTCTACTCCTGGATAATTATCAGAATTATCTCCCTGCAAAGCTTTTACATCAATTATTTGTGAAGGAGTTATATTCATGTTCTTTTTTACATATTTGGCATCGTAATGAACTATATTAGAAGTACCCGTTTTAGAAATGCTAACTGTAACTAAGTCGGAACATAGTTGTGTTAAATCTCGATCTCCCGTTACAATAGTAGTTTCATAACCCTTATTTTCTGCCTGCTTTGATAAAGTACCAATAATATCATCAGCTTCATAGTTTTTTAGTTCGTAACTTTTAATTCCCCTAGCTGAAAGTAGTTCCTTAACTCCATCAAACTGTTCTATTAATTCATCAGGTGTTTTGTTTCTTCCACCCTTATAATCAGAATAAAGTTCGGTCCTAAATGTAATCTTACCAAAGTCAAAAGCTGCTAAAGCCATATCAGGTTGTACTTTATCCAACATCGTTTGAAGCATGTTGTTAAAACCATAAATTGCATTAGTATGTAAGCCATCACTATTAGTAAAACGGTCAATTGAACGGTAAAGAGCATAAAAAGCCTTATATAAAATACTATTACCATCAATTAAAAGTAATTTTTTATTTGCCATAAATATCTCCCTCAAAGCTTATTAATTATAATAATTTTAACATTTTTATCTATGTAATAAAAAAATGGTGTCATTAAACACCATTTTTAGATTAGTCTCTATTGTCTCCTAATCCAAACAACTGTAAAAGTTGTAAGAATAAGTTAACAAAGTCCAAGTATAATATTAAAGCTCCATTGATAGCTAGACCACTATCAGAAACTTGTCCATTATATTGATTATATAAATTTTTCATTTTTTGCGCATCATATGCTGTTAAAACTGTAAAAATTCCAACAAGCACTATTGATAATACAATTTCAAATAAACTAACTTTTAGAAAAATATTAATGATACTAACTATAACCACAGCAATTAAAGCTGAATAGGCTTGTGTTCCTAACTTATCTAGATTTTTTTTGGTAACCACACCAATAAAAGCCATGATAATGAAGTCAGCTGCAGCTGTAACGAAGGCTGAAAAAATTGTAGCCCCCGTGTAGGTTAAAACTATTCCTGAAAATATAACTCCCGTTAGCGATGCAAATATCATTAATTGAACAAACCCAACTAATGGATTTTTCAAAGAAGTTGATTGAATTGTCATTGAAAGGACAAACCAAACTATGAAAGCTAATATCGTTTGGATACCACTCAAAGTAACGTGATAAACACTACCTGTTATATAAGCAACTAATCCTGAAACTAAAACAGAAAGTGCCATCCAACCGTACATTTTGGTAAGAAATTTATTTAAACCAAAAGCATTATTAAATATTTTTCTATCGGTTGATGAATCATAATTGTTCATGCATGTTCCTCCTTGATTTACACTAATCTTATTAAGAAACATTTTATCAAAACAATAATAAAAGGCAAGCAATTAATTCAACTTATTGCTTAAATGACTCAATAAATCTTCATAAATTTTTTCATATTTTTGAATATCACCAGCACCCATAAAAATAACAACTGCATCATGATAATCTAGCAGTGGTGACATGTTTTCAGCTTCAATTAATCCACCATCTTTAACAATTTTGGCTTCTAAATCAGCACTAGATACTTTACCGGATTTTTCACGTGGAGAACCGTATATTTTAGTAATATAAACTTTATCAGCTTTATTTAAACTCTTAGCAAAATCATCTAAATAAGCAATTGTTCTACTAAATGTATGTGGTTGAAAAACAGCAATGATTTCTTTGTTAGGATATTCTTGTCTAGCTGCATCTAGAGTAGCATCGATTTCAGATGGATGATGAGCATAGTCGTCAATAATAGTCATATCAGCAACTTTTCTTTGAGCAAAACGACGTTTAACTCCTCTGAAAGTTTCTAGTTCGTGTCTAATTTCATCTAAGTTATCGTGTTCAAAATATGCTACTGCTATAACAGCTAAGGAATTTAATATATTATGTTCACCATACATGTGGATACTAAATTTACCTAAATCTTTGCCTCTATAAAGCACGTTAAATTCAGATCCAGTTGTACTTTTTTTAACATTAACAGCTCTAAAATCATCGTCTTCATTTACACCATAATAGTATATAGGAACATTAGCTTTTATTTTGCGTAAGTTTTCATCATCTCCCCATGCAAAAATACCTTTTTTAGTTTGATTAGCAAAAGTTTGAAAGGCATCTCTAACATCATCAATCCCTGTATAATAGTCAGGATGATCAAAATCAATATTAGTCATAATTGCATAATCAGGTTTGGTTGCAAGAAAATGACGACGATATTCATCGGCTTCATAAGCAAAGAATCTTGCATCAGGAACTCCCTTACCACTTCCATCACCAATCAAGTAATCAGTTGGAGCAATTCCAGATAATACATGAGCTAATAGTCCTGTAGTACTAGTTTTCCCATGCGCACCACAAACTCCAATACTAGTATGTCCTTCAATCATTTTACCTAAAAATTCATGATAACGATAAACTTTAAGTCCCATATCATGGGCTTTTTTAATTTCTGGATGATCATCTTTAAAAGCATTTCCAGCAATTACAATTAATCCATCATGAATATTTTTTTCATCAAATGGATAAATATCAATGTTAGCTTGTTCTAATCCACGTTGAGTAAAAGTATATTTTTCTATGTCTGATCCTTGAACCTTACATCCACGATCATTAAGAATCAAAGCCATTGCAGCCATTCCTGTACCTTTTATACCAACAAAATGGTAAACGTCATTTTTATTCATTATTTACATTTCCTTTCGGTAAACTAAACATTTAATTTTTTATAATCTTCCTCACTAAGATATACATCGCGAGGCTTAGAACCATGTTGACCTGAAACATAATTATGTGTTTCTAAATCATCAATTAAGGTTGCAGCTCTATTATATCCGATTGAGAACACACGTTGTAGTTTTGAAGTTGAAATAGTATCTTCATGTGAAATATATTTCAAAACTTCTGGCATTAATTCATCTTGTTGTTCTACTTGGCTAACCTTTTTTAATAAAGACTTAGGCTGAAACGCATAGTTAGGTTCACCTTGGGACTTAACCTCTTCAGTAATTTTTTCAATTTCTTTACTAGTAATAAAGGTTCCTTGAAGACGCATAGATTGACTAGAACCATTACCTAAGTAAAGCATGTCACCTTTACCTAATAACCTTTCAGCACCAGCAGTATCAATGATTGTACGTGAATCAACTTGACTTGAAACCATAAAAGCAACTCTAGTAGGAATATTATTTTTAATAGTTCCTGTAATAACATCAACACTTGGACGTTGAGTCGCAACAATTAAATGAATTCCAGCAGCACGAGCTTTTTGAGTAATTCTTACAATATAATCTTGAACTTCGGCCGATGCTACCATCATCAAGTCTGCCAACTCATCAATAACAATTAAAATATAAGGCATTTTTAATCCATATTGCTTATGTTCTTCAGCCATTTTATTGAATTGTTCGATATTTCTAGCTCCAGATGCTGCTAGCTTTTCGTATCTTTGATCCATTTCTTTTACAGCCCAATTTAGAGCAGCAGATGCTTGCTTAGCATCAGAAATAACTGGTGATATCAAGTGTGGAATGTCATTGTATGGAGCCATTTCTACTGCCTTAGGATCAATTAAAATCATTTTTAATTCAGCTGGAGTAGCTTTATATAATAACGAAACTAATAAACTGTTTAAGAATACACTTTTTCCAGATCCAGTAGCACCAGCTATTAACCCATGTGGCATTTTTCTTAAATCAGTTACTTGAGGATTACCAGTTAAATCAACTCCTAAAGCTACCGTCAATGGATTTTTATTATTACGGAACGTATCAGATGATAATACTTCAGACAGCATTACTGGTCTCGGCTTAGGATTAGGAATTTCAATTCCCACAGTTGTTTTACCTGGAATTGGAGCTTCGATTCTAATATCTTTAGCAGCCAAAGCCAATTTCAAGTCATCAGTTAGATTAGTAATTTTATTAACCTTAACTCCTAACTTAAGTTTAACTTGAAATTGAGTAACTGTAGGCCCATTATCCCAATCTACAACATTTGCTTTGACATGAAATGCTTGTAACGTTTCATCTAAAATTTCAGCCTGATTTTCAATCCAATCGTCTAACCCTTCATCATCGGCAGTTTTAGGTTCATTTAAAATATTTAAAGATGGAAATTGATAATTTTGTGAGTTAGATTCCTGTACTGGTTTATCTTTAAATAATGTTAAATCTTTTTGTGCATTATTTTCTTCACCTAAAATTGAATTTAATGAATGACCAAGTCCACCATGTCGATTAGTTTTAGAATCGTTATCATTGTCTACATGCTTAATTTCATTGGAAATATTATCATTTTTTAAATCTTTTTTATTAGTATCATTCAAAATCTCATTTGATACTTCATTAATTTGTTCAACACTCTCAGTACCATCAGTAAGATTTTGATCATCATTATTAACTTCTGAAGGAGTATCTACAACTACTTTATCACTTGTAGTTTCATGTTCATCAATTTTTTTGTTAATAGTATTGAAAACTTGATTTTCATCTGACGTAGTTGTTTTAGAAGCATCCAAGTCACTATTTTTTTCGTCTAAATCATTTCTTGTACCATCAAACTGATTATCTATTATTTCTTTTGAATTATTTGATAATACTTTAGCTTTATCTGAGGATTCTATAAAATCATCTTTAGTATCGTCTAGGCCATCAACATCTTGAACATTTTCAATTGTAATTTCAGGAGCTTTTTTAATCATATGTTCTGAATCAAGCGAAACATTATCATTAATTAAAATAAAAGTGTCCTGAGATTTTGTTAACTGATTTTTTAATTTTATATATTCATCTGAAATTGGTCTTTGATAATAACTAACTTGCTTTTCTTTTTGTTCATATATTTTTGTTGGTTGAAAAGCTGCTACACGTTTAGAAATTGGATTATTTTTATCTACTGAAACCTCATTGTCAACTAACTTGCTTGTTGGTTGACTTCGATTTAACGGTTTGCTATTTGTATTTTCATTATTATTTTTATTTACTTGTTCAGCAATACTTTTCACTCTAGCTTTTTTAGAAAAGTTTTTATTATGGTTAATAGGATATTTTCTAAAAAAAGCTGGTCCGTCATAATGATTCATGTAAAAATCATCCTCAACTTATTAAAATTTTATGTACAGAAAAGCATTTTGCTTTTCTAAAATTAAAGACTATTCAAATAGGTCACTAGCTTTACTGGCATCAAAAGCATCGCCTACTTTATAAGAATCAGGTAATATCAATGCACCTGGTTTTTGAGGTGCATTAGGAATTTTAAGTTCTCGACCAGAACAAATCATCCCATTACTTGCTTCGCCTTTTAATTCACCAGGCCATATAATTAAACCACTAGGCATCATAGCTCCAACTTTAGCAACTACTACTTTTATATCTTCTTGCATGTTAGGTGAGCTACTAACAATTTGTAAAACTTCGTCATTATTAACTACTGTTTCAGTTATTTTCAAATGATCAGATTTTGGATGTGGTTTAACTGATTTAACATAACCTACTACAAATTTAGGATCATCATCTGCTGAAATTTCAGCTTTCAAATCATTATCAGTCAAAACTTTATTTAGCGTATCTATATCTTGTTGACTTAACTTAATTTGACCATTAAGTTCGGCTATATGTGGTAAAAATTTACTAACGTTTAAGAAATTGAAACCAAGTGTTTTGTTAGTTTCACTATCAAATATTTTTACAACATCATTTTTTTCTATTTCGGCTTGATTTTCAACATCTTCACCTAAAATAACAACTAGTATGTCACCCATTTGGCTTGGATTATAACTAGCAATTAGCATTGGAAATCATCTCCTAATATTTTATTTATTTAAATTATTTAAGAATTCTTCGACCTGTTCTTTAGTTTTACGGTCTTTATTAACTAAACGACCTATTTCTTTACCATCTTTAAAAGCAATAAAACTAGGAATACCAAAAACATCTAATTCAGCAGTTAAGTCAATATTTTCATCTCTATCAACTGCTAAAAAGTTATATTCTGAATATTCTTTTTCTATTTCCGGTAATACCGGTTTAATAAATGAGCAATCTGGGCACCAATCTGCTGAAAAGAATAGTACATATTGACCATTACTAATTTTATTGTTTAATTCATCTAAATTCATCTTGTTTAGTTTTTCCATATTTATCACTCAATTCTATATTAGTATATACCAACCATTGATAGTTGGCTAAAAGTCATACGTAATTATATAATAAACTTAAATTATATTCAGAGGTGATGTTTATCAACTTAAAAAAATTAACATTGACTACTATGGGAATAACAATTTTAGTAACAAGTAGTTGTATCATTAAACAAAAATATCTATTTAATAAACGTTCGAAAATGGAAACTTTATTAATCGAACAAGTAAAAAAGCAATTATCATTATCGAATATCTATGGTTCATGGATCTACTTCGATAAATCCACTAAAATTTTTAATGGACAAATTTTTATAAATACGTCAAAATCATACACTTTCAAAGGTAACGCCAGTGGTAATTTAATTTCAATTAAAGAAGACTAAATTTAGTCTTCTTTTTTATTATTAAATCTCACAATTGCTTTATAAATAGGACCTTTTTTACTAAATTTATTTTCGTATTCAGTCTCAACGTTATCCTCATTTTCTGGACTATTGTGTAAGTCTAAAGATACATAATCAAAGTGCATCCCATAATTATTAAAGGTAACTAAAGAATATTCAAAAAGTCCTCTATTATCAGTCTTAAAAACTAATGGAGCATCTTTTTTAAGTACTTCTGCATAACTATCCAAGAATTTAGGTGATGTTAGTCTACGTTTAGCATGTCGCTTTTTAGGCCATGGATCAGAAAAGTTCAGATAAATAGTTGAAATTTCATGATGATTAAAGAAAGTATTTACCCCTGCGCCATCAGTATGAACTAAAATAACATTATCTAACTTTTTACTAACAAGTTTTTTCAACGCTAATGCAATAACTGATTTTTGAATTTCCACACCTATAAAGTTTATGTTAGGAAATTTTTTAGCCATTTCAATTATAAATTTACCCTTACCCATACCAATTTCAATATGAATGGGTTGATCTTTAGAAAACTTTTGTGACCATTTGCCTATCCACTTTTCTGGATCTTCAACTATATATTCAGGGTGATCTTTAATAAAGTCATCAGCCCAAGGTTTATTTCTTACTCGCAAATTGTTGCCTCCTTATATAAAAATCCAATAAAAATAGCCAAAACGCAATCGTTTTGACTATCAAAATTACTTGAATATCAAAATAAATAACTATTGCTATTCTACTTTGATAAATGCGGTAACGTCAAGCCTTAAAAGGCTTTATGATTAAGATTTTTTAATTCTTCTAGGCATATATATATATATCATAAATACTGATAGCAAAATGTTTAGAATCAGTGATGATAAACTGTAAAATAATGATTTAGTTCCAAACAAACTAGCAACAAAAAATACTACAACAACCATCGTTGACATTAGTTTAATAACTTTTTGAAATCCAATTAGTTTCTTATTTTGATCAATAGGATATATATGGATAAAAGCATTACTATCAAAATGACTATAAAATGGGATAAGTTGAAAAATAATTAAATATAGAAATAATAATCCTAAGCCTATATTTAATATATTATTATCTATAAATGCTAACAATACTGCCCCTATTATAACTAGTCTTATATATAATCCACTAAATTCATTATTCCTCAATAGTCCTCTTATATATAAATATGGAAAAGTATTACCAGATGAATTTTTAAAAATGTTCATCATTGGTGATAAGTATCTTCTATGCTTAACTGAAATTGTAAGTTGTGGAACGTCAGTAAACATGTTAAAGAACTTATAAACATTCAACATTCGACTATTTTCAACATCAATTATTTTGGACCAATTTAATGAATTATGCTTGTTAATAATGGTTAAGTAAGCTAATAAGATGTTATAAATTAAGATTATAGCCAATGCAAAGTAAGAATTTATAAATACTAATAGACTTAAAGTTAACAAAGAAATTAGCATTCGATTAATTAGTTTACTAGATAGATAGTTTTTGGTTACATGATAACTGTTTAGAAAATCATGACTCATCATGCTTAACTTTATAAGCACCAGCATTAATATATATATTATTATACCCAATATATCATAACTATTTCTGGATATATTAATTAAAGGAATTAAAATAATCCCAAAGGCAATTTGTACTGGAACCGCCATCATTAAACTATATCTATATGCAGCTTTTAAGTAGTTATAAAAATCGCTTTCTTTAGGTAACAAAAAAACATAATCTGGTTTTTTTACTAATGTGGCAAAATGACTTATTTGGACAGATAACAACATCAGTATCAATACTAATGGCTTTAACCACCACATTTCATAATTAAGGTGACGCAAAGCTCTTGAATATTCAAAAGCTAAGCCACCAATGAAAAACATTAAAGCAATTACAAAAAAATCATTTAAAACATATCTCAAATAGCTTGCAATTTCTGTAACATGGGCAGACAATCGTTTTGAAAATAATTTCTTCATGAATTGGATTCTTCCTTAGCTAAGGATAAGTAAATATCGTTCAATGAACTATCATCATTACCATATTTTGCTCTTAAAGTTTTAAAATCGCCTTCAGTTCTAATTTGCCCATTATGAATTAAAACAAAGCGATCACAAAACTTTTCAGCAGTATCCAATACATGTGTAGACATTAAAATACTACTTCCGTTTTGTTTCTGCTTGTTAATTAAATCTAATAAATCATTAACAGCTAGCGGATCCAGACCTAAAAACGGTTCATCAATAATAAATAACTTAGCATTTGTAATAAAGGCACAAACAATCATAACCTTTTGCTTCATACCTTTAGAAAAATTAGAAGGAAACCAATCTAATTTATTATCTAATCTAAATCGTTTCAGTAAATCGTTAGCTTTATTCCATGTTTCATGAGCATCTAAATTGTATGCCATCATTGTCATTTCAATATGTTCTTTTAAAGTTAATTCCTCATATAAAATTGGAGCTTCCGGAATATATGCTATTTGTTGTTTGTATTTTTCGATATCATCCTTAGATGATACTCCATTAATATTAATATCGCCTGAAAAGGGATGCAATAAGCCAATAATATGATTAATAGTCGTTGACTTACCAGCTCCATTCAGACCTATTAGTCCAACCAATTCTCCATCTTTGATATCAAATGAAACTTTTTTTAGAACTGGAACTTGTGAATATCCACCAACTAGATTGGATACTTTTAAAGACATTAAACTCACTCCTTTTATAAATATCATTATAGCATAGCGATAGATCATAAATTGAAATCAAACATAGGCCAAACTTAAATAGCTTTTAACATTAGTGTATAATCAAAATTACAAAATTAATCACTGCTTGAAAGAAGGAATATTATGGATAATAATTGTATTTTTTGTAAAATTATAAACGGAGACATTCCCAGTTATACTGTGTACGAAGATGATGTGGTTAAAGCATTTTTAGATATTTCACAAGCCACACCTGGTCATACTCTCGTTATACCTAAAAAGCATGTACAAAACATTTATGAATATGATGATAAATTGGCTGAGCAAGTATTTTCTAGAATTCCTAAGATTGCTAGAGCAATCAAAGCTTCTAGTCCAGATATTAAAGGGATGAATATTGTTAATAATAATGGCGAAGTGGCCTATCAATCAGTCTTTCACTCTCATTTCCATTTAATACCTAGATATAGTGAAAAAGATGGTTTTGAAATGAGTTTTCAAGACAACGGTAAAAACTATGACGAAGAAACTTTGGTTAAGATTAAGAATGAAATTTCTAAACATATGGGGGCATAAGTTTGAATAGTTTTTTTAAATTTTCTGGAATTTCTCTGGCAGCCTTAGGTGCATATTTATTTTTAAAAAAAGAAAGTCCTAAAGAATTCATCTATCGAAGTAAAAATACGCTGGATGAAACTATTACAGATATTTCAAATTGGAATGATAAAAAACAGCAATTGAATGATAGTGTCAAAAATTTAAACAAAGAGATTTTAAAATCTAAAAATACTTTAAATTTAGTTAATAAGGACATTGAAAGATTTGAATTTAAAATTAAACCTCATATCCAAAAAATAAATGAAAAAGTAAATGAATTAAACCATAAATTCTCTCATTAAAGATTTTTTTAAATTACTATAAGAAAATATAATGTTATGTTATATTAGAAGTAATACGTTGGTGCTTAACCAACGACAAAATGTAATTATTTTAAGAATGGATGTGTAGATTTATGAATAAAAAATGGGCAGTAGGAATTGCCGGTGTTTTATTAAGTTGTACATTAGCTGCTTGTGGTAGCAAAACTGTTGCAACTACTAACGGTGGTAAAATTACTGAAAGTGAATACTACAGCAGTATGAAGGATACTTCAAACGGTAAAGCTGTTTTACAACAAATGATTTTAAACAAAGTATTGAACAAAGAATACGGTGATAAAGTATCTAAATCAGATATTAACGCTCAAGTAAATACTTATAAAAAGACATATGGTAAACAATTTGACGCTATGTTACAACAACAAGGTTTAACATTAGCTTCATTAAAAGACCAAATCAAGTCAAATCTTTTGATTAAGGAAGCTGTAAAAGCTAACACCAAAGTTTCTGACAAAGATTTACAAAATCAATTTAAATCTTTCCAACCAAAAGTTACTGTTAATGAAATTTTAGTATCAAGCAAGAGCGATGCTGAAAAAGTAATTAGCCAACTTAAAGATGGTAAGAAATTCTCTGACTTAGCTAAGAAATACTCTAAAGACTCATCTAACAAAAACAATGGTGGTCGTTTAGATGCATTTGATAATACTAACACTACTTTAGACAGTAACTTTAAAGAAGCTGCCTTCAAACTATCAAATGGTGAATACACCAAGACACCTGTTAAGACCCAATATGGTTACCAAATTATCCAAATGGTTAACCATCCTAAGAAAGGTTCTTACAAAGATCACGTTAATGAACTTAAAGACCAAATTGTTGATAGCAAGTTAAATGATAGTACAACTCTTCGTTCTGTAGTATCTAAGGTACTTAAGAATGGTGGAGTAGAAATTAAAGATAAAGACTTACAAAACATTCTAAGTTCATATCTAACTAGCGATTCTAAAAAATAATTAAGTAAATTAAAAAGGCATTCTCTATTAGTAGAGAGTGTCTTTTTAATTTACTTAATTTCAATGATAGATTGACTATCAAAATAGTCTTTAACTGAACTGTCAGCCGTCAAGTATATAACTTGTACATCCTTGCTAACCTCATTAATTAGTTTCATTGCTTGATTATACCGATTATTATCATACTCATAAAAACCATCGTCAATTAAAATAGGCAAACTATACTTTTGACTAAAGCCAACTGCCATAGAAAGTAAAATTGCAAAATATAATTGTTGCATAGTTCCCCTCGACAATTCACCTACATCAAATTTAATTTTATCAAAACGAGTTAATTTTAGTTTACTCTTATAGTAAGTAATGTTTATATAGTTGGCATTAGTCAATATTGAAAAATACTCTTGAGCTCTCGATTTAATGTTAGGAATTAAATCAGCCGTTGCTAAATCTAACATTTTATCTATCCATTGATTTGATAATTCCAATGATAACCAATTTTTAGTTAGATGAATAATTTCTGATTCTAAATTAGCTTTTTGTTGAACTAGTTCTAAATAAGTTCCATCTGCTTTTAATAAAGAAATTTGTGATTGTAACTCTGTTTTTTGTTTAGTTAAATTCAAAATATTTTTTTGTAAACTATTTAATTTTGCATTAACATCACTATATTCATTATTCAGAGTCGTTAAACTATCATATTTATTGATTGAACAATATACTTCTTCAGAAATCTGCTGATTAATTTGAGATAAGTCATTCATCTCTTGTTTAATTTTTAATTGACGAGCATATTCTTCATTGAATTCATTGCGATTCTTAATATTACGATTCTTAAAAAATGCATTTAAAGTATGCTTAATTTCTGTAATTTTAGAAGTTAATTGCTTCTGTTTGGAAACTAAAGCATTATTTTGATTAGCATTATTTTGGTAAAGATAGATTTCGTGTTCGTTTTTATTAATATATGATTTTACTTTTAGTAATTTATCAGAATAGCTGTCTTCTGAATCAGTAACATGAGTAATTTTGTTAAAATTATCAAAATACGTATTTAACGTTTTCAATAATGTATCAACCTCAATTTTCAAATGATTATAATTCGTTAATATTTTGTTATAGTTTTTTAGGTTGGGTTGTAGCATAATCCAATCATTTGGGTTATCACTTTCATAGTTAAACTGCTTTTTGTAAAATTCAAGTTTAATATTAATATCATTAAGTTGTTGAGATAACTCCTGTTCCGCTTGCAAACTTCGATTGTGATTATCGTAAAGCATTTTAAAACCTGAAACAACTAATAAAACGCTCCCAATCGCAGAAATTAATAAATTTGTAAATAATCCAGCTGCCATCATTAGTATGGCACAAATCAATAACAGTGAATATAAATAATTATTTTTTAAAGTAAATACAGACTTAGGATCTTTTTTTGAAGTTTGAGTTAATAAATCACTTTTGCTTTTTAATAGAGATTTTATTTCTGAAATTTGAACATCATTTAATGGCTTAGAATTCAAATTTTGTGAATAATATTTTTTATAAATTGCAATTTGTTTTTTTAAAGAATTTAAGTTATGAATATTTGAATTATATTCAATGATATTTTTTTCAATCAAATCTAATCGTGACTTAAATTTTTCAATATCGGCATAAGCTTTGTTAAACTCGTTATTTTGTTTTGTAAGTTTAACATTATCATTTACATTTAATTGATCTTCTAAATTTTTTATCTTGTCATTTAAATTATTCAATTGATTATAGATATTATCTAAGACAATCTTATCTTCTTCATCAAATCCAGATGGTAAATTAATCTTTTTTAAATCATTATATTTTTTTAGCTTTTGACATAAATTCCAATTATTTTTAAAATTTTGTAATTGATTAAGGTTAGTACTTATAGACTTAAATTCATCATTTGCCCTATTATATTCTAGTTTTACATGATTTAAACTATTTTCTAAATTAGTATAATCATTTTGCTTTAATTTAGCTTGATTTATTCTATCCAAAAGTGATTCATATTCTTTTAATTTTTTATTTAATAATGGTTTCCTACCAGTTTTTGCATATATTTTTTTATTACGTTTTACTAAATCATCTTTTAATTGAATAAATTTTTCACTACCAGCAAACCCTACTTTTTGAATAATATAGGCTAATTGCTCATCACTAACTTTAGAAAAAGCTTTTGTATCAAAATTTCCAAAATAAAAAATATTGTCAAAAGCATCACGATTGATTGGACCTAATATATTTTTTAAGTAATCATTAGATACTTTATCACCAGAATCATTTTTTATTATTGATAGTTCTCCACCGTGAGCACCAGCTATTCTTTTCAATATAAATAACTGACCATCAATATCAACTAATAATTCGCCTCCATATGATTTAGTATTTTTAGGAATATACTGTTCATATGTATTATGACCATCTTTAAATCCAAATAATATACCCTTTATAAAGCTAACTAAAGTCGTCTTACCAGATTCATTATTTCCAAAAATAACGTTTAACTTATCGCTTTTTAAAATAATATCGTCATCTTGCCATTTACCATATCCAAATATTTTTAACTGCTTAATTAGCATCTATTCATCCCCCTTCATTTCATCACCCATCAAAATATTTTTAGAAAGTTGATTTAATTCTAAAATATTATCATGTTTAGAAAAATATTCTTTAATAAATGAATATTTAAATAGTGAACTAGCGCTATCAGAAATATTATCTGTATTAAAAACTTTATCTTGGGTTAATTTCCAATATTTATCACCAATTAAGTTAAAGTTATTTTTAACACTTCTAAAATTAATGTTATAAACCCAAGCGTTTAAATCTTGATATTTATCTTTTAAATTATCTTGTAACATTTCTAATAAATCATCATTACTTAATTGTGGTAATTTTTGAAAATAAATGTCTAATTTCAATAAATTCATTTTCTTAAAGCCTTGCTTAATAATAGCATTAAGAATTACCTGTATTAACTGCATTTCAGACATATTGTCTAATTGCAGTTCAAGATTAGACCAATTTATTTTAGAAGTTGCGTTAAATTGAACTTTATTAGTATCAGTATCTATGATTAAATATCCCTTATCACCGGATTCATTTTGATGTCTACCTTGAGTATTTCCAGAATACCAAATTGGTGGATTAGCATTTAATTGTTGTCTTTTATGAATGTGTCCTAGGGCCCAATAATCATAATTCTTTGATAATAATTGATTGACGCTAAAATTAGCATAATGAGATTCAGTAGCATCGTCTCCATGAAACATACCAATCTGGTAATCTACATTACTTTTAATTGGATAATCATTTATTTTGATAGCATCTATCCATTTATCAGTATAGCTAAAACCACACATTCCAACAGATTTATTTTTAATTTGAACTATTTTATTAGTAACCTTATCGGGAAAAACATATACATTTTTGGGATATATTCCTAACTCATTGCTATGATAATCATGATTCCCATAACTCATAAAAACGGGTATATGAAACTCATTTAACTTTTCAAATTGTTCCTGCAAAAATAGTTTAGCTTTAGGTGATGGGTTATCGCTATCAAATAGATCTCCAACAATTAACAAAAAATCAACTTTTTTATTAATTGCATCTTTAACCACACTAGCAAAAGAATCGAATGTTGAATTCAAAATGTCTTTGTTTAATTGATTAGGTATATCATTACCTAACATTCCTTTAAAAGGACTTTCAAGATGTAAATCCGCAACATGCATAAATTTCATAAATTTCTCCTTAAAAAAAGTCGTATCATTTAATTATGATACGACTTTTAAATTACAATAGTCAAAAGCTCTATTTTTCAATCATTTTTTTAGCATCTTCAATCCAATTTTCAGTATTTTGTTTTATATTGTTAAAACCATCTTTAATGCTAGAACCAAACTTAGAAACACCATTTTTTATGTTTTCCCAAGTATCAGATCCGCTAGAAGTTTTATTTTTTTCTTGAACCATAGAAGATGCATCTTTAACGTCAAAACTACTGTTTTTAGTGGTTGGAATAATTTGTTGCATTTCTTGTTTAAACAACGGACCAACTCCTGTTCCACTTAAATTTTCTAAGTGATGAGTTGCATTAGTATTATCAAAACCTTCCCAAGTAGCCACCACTACATCTGGAGTATAACCTATTATCCATTTATCTCTAGTAGCATTACTATCACCAGCATAATCAGCTTCGGTACTTCCAGTTTTACCAGCTACTTGATATCCATCTGGCTTAGCATCTACTCCAGTTCCCTCATTAAACACGTTAAGCATCATACTAGTCATTTCGTCAGCTACTTTGCTGCTCATAACTTTAGTAGGATTACCATTATCTGTGTTATCAACCACTGTATTACCAGATGCATCTACTATTTTTCTAATGTAGTTAGGTTTAGTCATGGTTCCGCCATTAGCAAAAGCAGTGTATGCGCCTGCCATTTCTTGTGGAGAAACTCCCTTAGAGGTACCTCCTAGCGCTAAAGCTAAATTGTTATCGCTTTTACCAATTGGCAAACCAAATTTCTTAACTGATTCATAACCCTCATCCGTTCCAATTTTATTCAAAAGCCAAACCGCTGGTGCATTCATACTATCGGCTAAAGCCTTATACATTGGAATCGTTCCTGTATACTGATCATTATAGTTTTTAGGTGTATAGTGATTAGATCCATATGATTTTTTCTTGTTTACTAGACTAGAATCATAAGAATATCCATTTTCCAATGCTGGAGCATAAACAGCGATTGGTTTTAAAGTTGAACCAGGTTGTCGTTTAATTTGATAGGCACGATTATAGCCTCTAAAAATATGACTTCCACGACCACCTACAACAGCCATAACGCCTCCATTTTTAGGATTAACAGCGACTGAAGCTGCTTGAACTTTAGTACCGTCAGCAGCATTATTAGGAAACATACTAGGATTATTAAATGAATTTTGCATAGCTGTTTGCTGTTGTTGATTTAAATTAGTGTATATTTTGTATCCTTTATTCATAATATCAGATTCAGATATATGGTATTTATTAACAGCCTCATCAATGACTGCATCAAAATAATATGGGTACTTATATTTATCCTTATATGAATAGTTATCTTTCAAATTAATCGGTAAAGTTTTTAAATAATTAGCCTTGCTTTGAGATAGCTTATTATTTTCCACCATTAATTGTAATACCACATTTCGTCTAGCCTTAGCTAAATCAGGATGGTCGATAGGATTAAATCTCCCTGGATTAGTTAACATTCCGGCAATAACTGCCGAGTCTTGAATTGAAAGATTTTTAGCTGGCATCCCAAAATATCTTTGTGACGCATCTTCCACTCCATAAACCCCATTACCAAAATATGCTGTATTCATATACATAGACAATATTGCATTCTTAGAGTAAACATTTTCCACTTGAATGGATATGAAAAGCTCCTTAAGTTTTCGACTGTAAGTCTGTTCTTGGGTTAAATATGCATTTTTAACTAGTTGTTGAGTTAAAGTACTACCACCACCACTAATGTAATCACGATGCATCAATTTGTTTTTAACAACTAATAACATCGCTCTACCAATTCCTTTAATTGAAAAGCCATGTTCATGATAAAAATTACGATCTTCAGTAGATAAAATAGCATTTGGAATGTTGGGGGATATTCGCTTAAAGCCTACATAAGTCCCCTTTTGTGAATAAATACTACCTGCCTTATCATCATTAGAATCATATATTCTCGTTGTTTTTTCCAATGAAGAATGTAAAGTTCCAACGTCAATAGTTTTAGCTACATAAGTGCAATAAGAGCTAATAATAAATATTGCAGTAAGTACAAATATAATTAAAAATTTAGTTATAAAATATCTTCGCCAAAATGATTTAACTTTAGATAAAAAATAACTAAAATTATTATTTTCTTCCATCAATATTGTTCTCCTTTTATAAGGGAATTTTACTTTTAAACAATGACTATTTTACAACAAATTAATATAATTATTCATAATAAAAAAGTACATTTAACAAAAATGTTAAATGTACTTAGTTCATTACATTGCGTCTGGAGCTTTAACACCAAGCAATCTTAATGATTCTTTCAACACAATAGAAACAGATTTAACCAATGCTAATCGAGCATTTAATTCGCTGTCATCAGCTAGAATTTTAGAATGAGCATAGTACTTGTTGAATGATTTAGCTAAACGTAATGAATATTTAGCTACAACTGATGGTTCTAATTCTTTACATGCCATTTTAATAATATTTGGAAAATCATTTAGTAACTTACTAGTGTCCCATGATTCTACATCATTAAGTTTGTATGATTCATCACCACTGAAATCTGTTTTACCAGCTTTTCTCAAAATACTTTCTGCACGAGCATGAGAGTATTGCACGTAAGGACCAGTTTCACCTTCAAAACGTAATTGATCTTCTAAAACAAAATCAATATTATTGATTTTTTCATTCTTCAAATCACCAAAGACGATTGCACCAACTCCAACCTCATTAGCAACTTCTTCTTTATTTGGTAAACTTGGATTCTTTTCTTCAATTTGTTTTTTAGCAATCTCAATTGAATCATTTAGAACTTCATCCAATAGAATAATTCTTCCAGAACGAGTTGATAGTTTTTTACCGTTTACTGTAATCAAACCAAATGGAACATGGTATAAATGTTCAGCTGAAGGAACTCCCATTTCTTTAAGTACTGCTTTCAATTGCTTAAAGTAATAAGTTTGTTCTGAACCTACAACATATAAGTTCATAGCTGGATTATAAGTACGATCACGATATAAGGCAGTAGCTATATCACGAGTAATGTATAGTGAAGCTCCGTCACTCTTAAGGATAAGTGCTGGGTTTAAGTCATATTTATCCAAGTCAACAATTGTTGCACCTTGTGATTTACTTAAAAGTCCCTTGCCATTCAAAATATCGATAACTTCTTGCATTTTATCATTGTAAAATGCCTCACCATTGTAAGTATCAAATTTAACCCCTAATTTATCATAAATTTTATCGAAGGCTTCAATAGATACTTCACGGAACCATTTCCATAACTTAATTGCTTCTTCATTTCCGTTTTCTAGTTTTTTGAACCAGTCACGAGCAATGTCATCTAATTCTGGATTTTCTTTGTCTAATTTATGGAATTTTACATAGTACTTAACTAAATAGTTAATAGGGTCTTTTTTAACATCTTCTTCGTTACCCCATTTTAAATAAGCAGTAATCAATTTACCAAATTGAGTACCCCAATCACCTAAATGGTTATCCTTGATTGGATGGTAACCATTTTTAGTTAAAATATTAGCAATTGAGTTTCCAATAACAGTAGATCTTAAGTGTCCCATTGAAATTGGTTTAGCAATGTTAGGTGATGACATATCGATAGTTACATTGCCAGCTTTACCATCGTTATTAGCACCATAATTGCTACCATCTGTTAATACTGATTTAATAACATTATTACTAAATAAGCTCTTATCTAAGAAAAAGTTTACATATGGACCTACTGCAACCACTTTTTCAAAACTATCTTTTTCAATTTTATCAACAATATCCAAAGCAATTTGTTGTGGTGCTTTACGCAACACCTTAGCTAAAGCAAATGCTGGGAAAGCTAAGTCTCCCATTTCAGATGTTTTAGGTCTTTCAATTTTACTATAAATATCTTCAACTGATATTTCGTTGTCAATGGCTTTGTTTACAGCTTGTGAAACTTGTTGTTTATAATCCATAATAATTTTTACCTCCTAAAATATAAAAAGTCTCTTACAATTATTAAATTGTAAGAGACGAGTTTTCCCGCGGTACCACTCTAATTGATATAAATCCACTTTATAATTTATTTAAATGTGTTCTAAAAAGTGCGATTCGAAATACCAAATTACCCAGCTCTCATCATCCTAGGCTCGCTATCAAATTTAAGTATATCTACTATTCTTTTATAATTGAACAAAAAGAAAATTAAATAATTAAATTTTCTAAAGCGGGTAACGGGAATCGGACCCGCGACTTAAGCTTGGGAAGCTTATATTTTACCACTAAACTATACCCGCATATGATATGATTATAACATAATCAACATATGCATGTATAATTATTTTTTAGTAATTTTTGCATTCTTCTTGCTTACAATCGCTCTTTTGTTATATTCATTAACAACTATTGAATCTTCTTTATCATTATCAGTTATAAATACCATTACAGAATTTTCATATATTTTTTCAATCGTTCCAAAGAAATCATGTTTTAAATAACCAAATTTTGGTGCAGATACATAATCACCAATTTTTAGTTCTTTTTCAGCCATCATTATCACCTCAATTAATAGAATTAACGTGATATGATATTACCAAATAAAAACCGCCATATCAAGACTTAAAACAATTAAAAATTCAATGATTTATTTGTTCAAAACTTCTTCATATTTATTTTTAATATAGTCAGCTGAACTTTGTAATTTATCTAATTCTTCTTTAGAAAGTTCTAATTTTAATTGCTTAACAATTCCATTGCGTCCAACAATTGCTGGATATGATAAATAAACGCCATATTCTTCTCGATAGTTAGATACCGGAAGTACAGTCATAGCATTATTTAATACCACATTCATTAATCTAACTGCTGCGGTTGCTACACCATAACTAGTATATTTTTTACCGCTAAACACTGTAAATCCACCGTCACGTGCATCTTTATCTAATTGATCTAAATCTAAATTATATTCATCTACTAAATCATAAATAGAATGTCCTAAAACATCTACAGTAGACCAAGCAGTAAACTGAGAATTACCATGTTCACCTAGGTTGTAACCATTAACTGATCTAGAATCAACACCTACTTTTTTAGCAACTGCACGTTTCATCCTAGCAGAGTCTAATAATGTTCCAGTTCCCATAACGTGTTCTTTAGGTAATCCAGTAAATTTTTGATATAGGGATGTAATAACATCAACTGGATTAGTAATGGCTATTAAAATCCCATCAAAACCTGATTCTTTTATTTTGTTAGCAACGTCTACAACATTTCTTTGATTAAATGGTAATTCAGCAAAACGATTTCCTTTAGCTTCGGGTGTATCCAAAATACCAATATTTCCTAAAGCTGAAATAATTACATCTGCATCTTTCAATTCACTATAATCATTAACAATAATGTTAGTATGATACTCCAAATTAGGCATAGCTTCTTCAAAATCAATCGCATCTGCATTTACCTTTTTTTCATTAATATCAATTAAAACTAAGTCATCTACAAAACCATTAGCCACAATATAATGAGCTACTGTAGAACCTACATGTCCATCACCAATAATACCAACTTTTCTAGACATAAAAACAACTCCTTTTTTAAGAATTTTATCATTATTTTCTAATTTAATAAAGAAAAAATAAAAAAAGAGCTTATAGCTCTTTTTTGTTTTTTGCCATTTCAATTGTTCTATCTACCAAAACAGACTGAGCATCAACAACATTAAATTTATGGTCTGATGCACGTTCTTGAGCGACTGACAATTCAGTACATCCAAGAATAACCACATCACTTTTTAGATCATTAATCATTTCATCGAGAATATGATGATAAAGTTTAGTATTAACTTGATTTTTCTCTTTAACCCATTTATAAATTAATTCCATTGTTTCTGCTTGAATGTGTTCGGTTGGACTAATTAAATTATATCCCATTGAATTAATCTCATGATCATAGATATGGTCATGAATAGTTCCTTGCGTAGCAATTAATCCAACATTTTTACATTTAGGGAATGTATTCTTGATAGACTTAACTGCTTCCTTAGGCATGTGTAAAATTGGCGCATTTGCTACAGATTGTAATTCATCGTAAAAATAATGTGCTGTATTACATGGTAATGTATAAAAATCTGGTTTTAATAAATTTTGTTGTTTTATATCTTCAACCAAATCAGTTAATGGATTTGGTTTACTGTGATCTAGAATATAATCAGTTCGATCAGGAATCGTAGCATGATTAACTAAAATGTAATTTAAATATTCTTGATCGTAGTGTGCATCAGTACGCTCATTTAAAAGATGAATGTAGCTCTCTGTAGCTTCGGTTCCCATTCCACCGATAATTGAGAAAAAGTTTCTCATAAAAAATCATTCCTTATTAATTGAAAAGTAACGATCAAAATTCTTCTTATAAATATGTTTCATCCATGTAATTAGTAACCAGCGTTTAAAATTACGGTCTTTACTATACCAGAAAGTTGTTCCAAATTTACCTTCATTGATTAATTTATTTGCTAAATCTTTTTCAGCATTTTCTTTAGCATATTTTCTAAATACGTTTTTACCAACACCAAGCCATAAACTATAGTTATTAACGTCTTTATTACCATAAACTGTATCTTGGTTCTTCAAACTATCATAAACATAGTCTTGAACAACCCAATCAGCTAAATTATATCCAGCTAATGTAACAAAGAAACTACTACGACCTTGTCTCAAGTTTATTTCAAATAACTTGTAAGATCCATCACGAGAATCATATTTCATATCAAAATTAGCATACCCTGTGAATTGAATGTCTTCCAAGAACTTTTGAATCATGTCATAAATTGCTTGATTGTATTCTGGAATAATAGCTACATAGTTACCAATAGACGAAGGTGAAGGATCTTCTAAAAGCGGATGTCCTAGGCACATCATTTTTACCTTGTGATTTTTGTCAACATAAGCATTCAACACACGCATGTTACTATCATCGCCAGGAATAAAATCTTGAAGAATTAAATCTGAAGTGTAGCCATTTTCATAAACTTTGGCAACGATATCATTAAATTCTTCTTCCGATTTAATTACAAAAGCCTTTTTTCTACCTTCAAAATGAATGTCTAACCATTCAACACTATTAGTTGGCTTTAATGCTACTGGATAACCAAAGGGTTGATCAATCTTATCATTATTTTCAAAATCATTTTTAGTAATAATTTTGGTCTTAGGATAAGGTAAAGAATGTTTGTCACACATATGATAAAAGTTTTCTTTACTATTAAGTTGCTTAATTAAATCAAAGCCAACGTATGGACATACAAAGACGTCACTTAACTCATCTTTATGTTTAGAAATAAGTTCAGCATATCCATCACCACAACCAATAAGAATAACTGGTTCTTTATGACTTGCGTAAACCTTTTTTAATTCACGCATTTCTTCAATCCATTTAGGGTCTTCACTAAATCCTGGGATAGTTGTCAAATCAACTATTTTTGTATATCTAGTAGGCGCTAGATGAACTTCTGCATAAGCTTTTACTGGTTTATGATATTTTTCATATAATGATCTAGCCATTCCATAGACATTAAAATCACTACCTAATAAGATTGGCGTAAATTCTTTTAAATCATTCATTTTTATAATCCCTTCAAAATATTATTAACAACTACTGAATCAGTTTCATAAGGTGTGTCTACACCATTAATTTTTTGATATGGATCACGACCCTTACCAGCAACTACAATAATTGAATGTTTATCACCACATAAGATTGCCTGTTTAATTGCTTTTTTACGATCTAATTCAAAATGAACATTAACTTTTTGATGATCAATATAAGAATCAATCTCTTTAGCAATGTCTAGCGGGTTTTCAAATCCTGGATCATCTGTAGTTAAAAATGCTTCATCAGCATTTTCTGTAAGTGCTTTACCAAATCCTTCACGGCGATCAACACCCTTATCACCAGTACTTCCTACTACTACAATCACTTTTCCTTTTGGACTATTGCTCTTTAAAAATCCTAAAAGTGCATGCATACTGGCATAATTATGTGCATAATCAACATAGATAGTTCCATGATTTTCACTTGGATAGGATTCCATTCTGCCTGGTATTACTAGAGACGAAAGTCCTTTTTGCGCATCAGAAACTTGTGATCCAGCAATAGCTGAAGCTATAATAGCCGAAGCTGCATTGGATTCATTATAATCACCCACTACTGACAATTGATAATCATCAGCGATAGATAATTTTTTGCATTTATCAGATATGCTCTTAACCTTAATAATATTAGAGTTTAAATTATCAGTAACGCCTTCAAATTCACAATCAATAGGTAAATTCATCGAATTACTAATACCCTTTCGACTGTATAAATAAATATCATCAGGTTGAGATGTAGTTTTAGCAGCATAATAAACATCTTTTAGATAATCTGTTTCAGCATTTATTATACAAACTTTAGAGTTAACTAGTAACTGTTCTTTACAGTGTAAATAATCCGCAAATGTTGGATGTTCATTAGGACCAATGTGATCAGGTGAAATATTTAAAAATATTCCCACGTCAAATTTCAAACCAAACACACGATTTTTCTTATACGCTTGAGAAGATACTTCCATCACCAAATGTGTCATTCCATTATCGATTGCTTTACGCATATTTTTAAATATATCAATAGATTCTGGAGTTGTTAGATGTGATTTAAAGCAATCTTTGGGTTTATTACCCAAAACTGTATCGATAGTAGAAAACAGAGCTACTTTATCATTGGTCGTATTTTGTAAAATACTGCGAGCGAAATAAGACGAAGTAGTTTTACCCTTAGTTCCGGTATAGGCAATAATAAATAATTCATTTTGTGGATAATCATAAAAAGCAGCCCCAATTAATGACATTGCCTTTTGAATATCTTTTACTTGAATCGCTAATAAACCATTACCAGCTTCATAACGATGTTCAGAAACATATGCTATTGCCCCTAAGTCTTTGGCATTTTTTAAATATGCTTCCTTAAAATTACCTTTACAAAAGAAAAGTGTTTTTTCAGTTACTTGTCTAGAATCATAAGTAACATTTTCAAATGTTAATGCTTTATCAGAATCCACACTAATCAATAAATCATGCTCTTCTAAAATAGTTAATATTTCTGTAAGTCTTAATGACAATTTAAAAACTCCCTATAAAGCTTGAGTAAGGTGTACTTCATCAATTGTTTTAGCACTAGTATTTTCTGGGAAGTAAACTTCATACCATAAAATAAATGTATAAATAGTGAAAATCTTTTGCATGTTAGATTTACCTTCACCATGTTCTTTTAATAAGCGCATAAGTTCATCAACGTTGAAGAATTTTTCAGCTACATCAGAATTAAAAGCTCTAACTAATTTTTTGTGGTACTTAGGTTCATTCATCCAACTAGCAATTGGTGAAGGGAAGCCCATTTTTTCTTTCATTGCAACTTTATCTGGTAATGCGGATTCAGCTGCTTTTCTTAATGAAATTTTAGTTCCTTCTTTATTAATACGAGTCTTAATTGGCATGGTTGACGCAAACTTAGCTATTTCACGATCAACCAATGGAGTTCTAACTTCCAATGAGTTAGCCATACTCATACGGTCAGCTTTTTGTAAAATATCAAATGGCAACCAAGTATTAATGTCAAAATATTGCATTTGAGTCATTTCATCCTTGCCTTTAACTTCATCAAAAATATGTTTGGAATAATCACCTGAATCAACATTAATTGATGGATTTTTCAATACACGATTACGATCATCATAATTAAATACATAGTTAACACGGTAATAACGTTCACTTAATGGTTGTGCACCTCGAATTAAGAAACGACGACCATGGAATCTAGGCATTTTTTCAGCTACACTAGCTAAAGCTTTTCTAGCAAAGCGTGGTACAAATTTTTGATATCTTTCAAATGGAATTGCTTCTAAATAAGTATTATATCCACCAAAGAATTCATCAGCACCTTCACCAGACAACGCTACTTTTACATTTTTTCTAGTACCTTGAGCTAAATAGAATAATTGTACAGCTGATGGATTAGATAATGGTTCATCCATGTAATACATCATAGTTGGTAAGAAATTAAAGTAGTCATCACCAGTAATTTTAATTGGTGTATTTTTTTGACCAATTTGTTGAGCAAAATCAGTTGACCAAGCCAATTCACTATATTTAGAATTATCAAATCCTAATGAAAATGATTGAATAGGTTTTAACTTAGAAGCTTCATTTAAAACATAACTTGAGTCAACACCACTAGATAAGAAACTACCAACTTCTACATCAGCAATCATATGTGCTTTAACTGAATCTTTAACTAAAGCTTCAATTTTTTTAGCATTACCTTCAATGGTTTCATTTTCATCAATGTGATCATAGTTAAATTTAAAGTATGGTTTCATTTCAGTCGTTTTAGCATCAATATCGTGAATGAAATAATTACCTGGCATCACTTTAAATACATTTTTAAACATAGTTTCCTTGGAAGGAATAAATTCAAAACTTAAATGGATTGGTAGTAATTTTTCATTTAATTCCTTCTTGAACGCTGGATTTTCTAAGAATGATTTAATTTCAGAACCATACATAAAACTTTCACCATCGTCATAGTAATACAATGGTTTAATTCCAAAATGATCACGAGCTCCAAATAATTGATTTTTGTTACTGTCATAAATTACAAAGGCAAACATCCCACGTAATTTTTGAAGTAAATCCTTACCCCATGCTTCATAACCACGAATTAAAACTTCAGAATCAACATCTGTAGTAAATTCATAACCCATACTTTGTAGTTCTGATCTAATTTCTTTATAGTTATAAATTTCACCATTAAATGTTAAAACTTTTTTGTTATCAGAACTATATAGCGGTTGAGCACCATGAGCTAAATCAATAATAGAAAGTCTTCTAAAAGCCATAGATACTTTATCGTTTTGGAAATATTTTTCATCATCTGGGCCACGATGTTTAATTCGATTAGCCATTTTTTCTATTGTTTTATTAGGAACGTCTTTTTGATTAACATATCCACAAAATCCACACATAATATTTTCTCCTCTTAAGATATATCAAAGTTATTTTTATTGTTAATTGCTTTTTATTTTATTAATACTGCTCACATTGTAACAAAGTTGATATTATAGTACCATTCATCACCTTAGACATGCCTACTTTATTCGTGCAAAATATTACAATTAGATGTAGAATTAATTTGCTAAGCCCCAATGGCGGAACTGGCAGACGCGCAACGTTCAGGTCGTTGTTTGATTTTTCAAGTACAGGTTCGAATCCTGCTTGGGGCATATTATTTATTATATACCAAAATATACATTTTTAAGCATAAAAAAGAGTGATTTACTTATGATAGTAAATCACTCTTTTTTTATCTAATCACTATATTGTTTTAAATACCTTCCAGTAATCGATTGCTCATCAAACCTAGAATTTTTAGGAACTCCTTGGTATAAAATATGACCACCATTACTACCTGCTTCAGGTCCAACGTCAATCATCCAATCTGCTTTACTAATTATTTCCAAATTATGCTCAACAATAATTAACGTATTTCCGGCATGAACTAAGTTAGTAAATAATTTTTCAATGGTTTTAACATCTTGCATATGCAATCCAGCCGTTGGTTCATCAAGAATATAAACCGTTCCCTCTTTATCTAATTGATTAGCTAATTTAAGTCGTTGAACTTCTCCACCAGACAATGTATCTAATGATTGTCCTAATGAAAGATAACCTAAACCAACCTTTATCATATTAGAGAGTTTATTATGAATTTCATCTATACCATCAAAAAAGTTGTATGCATCAGTAATGGACATATCTAAGACTTCACTAATATTTTTTCCATTATAAGAATAACTAAGTGCTTCGTCATTATATCTTTTGCCATTACATTTTTCACAAACTTGAATTACTGGATCCATAAACGCCATATTAGTAATATTAACTCCTTTACCCTTACACATTGGGCATTTACCTTTACCATTATAACTAAACAATGATCGAGATACTTTTCCATTAGCATTACTAAATAACTTACGAATAGAATCCAAAATATTCAAGTATGTTGCTGAAGTTGCCCTAATATTAACACCTACTGCATCTTGTGATAGATCGATGTATTTTTCTTCTAAATGTTCTTTAATTGCACTAACTAGTGAACTCTTTCCCGAACCAGCTACTCCTGAAATAACTGTTTCTGCATGCATTGGAATATCTACATTTACTGAGTGTAAGTTATGTGTTTTTACATTTTTTAAACTTAAATATTTATCAATTTTATGTGTATCGTTAAAAGTTAATTTCTTACTTAACATATTACCGGTTATCGTATCAGAGTGAAGTAAATCATTATATGTGCCAGAAAAAGTAACTTGTCCACCATTTTTTCCAGCGCCAGGACCTATTTCAAATACATAATCTGCCACCGGAATCAGTTCTGGATTATGTTCAACAATTACGACCGTGTTACCACTATCTCGCAACTTTAAAAGCGCCTTTTTGATTAACTCAATATCTTGAGGATGTAATCCAACACTAGGTTCATCTAAAATATAAAGCATATCCACTAATGAACTATTCATAAATTTAGCAATTTTTATTCTCTGTACTTCACCACCAGATAGTGAATCCGTACTACGATCAAGCGTTAAATAATTTAATCCTAAGTCAATCAATGCCTGTAGCTTATCTTTCAGTTCACGAATAACTTCAGTAGCTAATGAAGTACGCACCCTACCTAAGAAATCTAGCACTTGTGTTAAGTTCATTTGTAAAACATCTGCTATGCTACAGTTATTAATTTTGCATTTCAAAATATCATTATTTAATTTTTTACCATGACATTTAGGGCAAACTTTTCTAGTAACTGTATCAGCAATTGCTTTTTTATGATGCTGACCTTCTCGACTTTCCAAAATGGAACGCTTAATTCTAGGAATTAAGCCTTCATAAAGGATTGAATTTTTCCATTGTTTAGGAGCACCCTTTAATTTTTGTTGTGGTGCATACAACAACATATTTAATTCATCTTCTGAATAATCTCTTAGCGGTTTATCATTGTCAAATAATCCCGTATAGGCATATCTTTTCCATCGCCAAGTATCAGGCCCAAAACTAACAAAAGTTATTGCTCCTTCGTTAAGTGATTTATTATAATCTAAAATTTTGTCTGGATTAATTTCATCTACATAACCTAATCCTTGACATTTATCACACATTCCCTGTGGTAAATTAAAAGAAAATGCATCCGAATAACCAACCCAAGGATTTCCAACTCTAGAAAATAATAGTCGTAATAGTGAATAGATTCCAGTGTAAGTAGATAAAGTTGATCTAGGATTTTTGCCAACCTTTTTTTGTTGAATAACAATGGCCACTGGTAAGTTATCAATTTTTCCTACATGTGGGGCACCATACTTAGGTAAATATTGTTGGGTAAAACTAGGAAAAGTTTCATTCAACTCACGTCTAGAGTTAGCCGCTAACGTATCAAAGACCAATGAAGACTTTCCCGACCCAGATAAGCCAGTAAAAACAGTTATTAAATGTTTAGGTATTTTTAAACTTACATTTTGTAAATTATTTTGATGTGCATCGTTTATATGAATAAAATCATTCGTCATAAATTAAACTCCTTATTATTCAATAATTAATTTTCATTATAAAATTAATAAATCAAAAATGCATTCAAATGAATTTTTATTATTTTGATATATAATTAAGATAGATTATTAATAAGGAGTTGTAAGTAATGAATGAAAAAATGTTAGATATTGCAATCTATGTTTATAACAATTACACAGGTAGTGATTTGAAATATGCTACCAGTATTTTGTCAAAAGATTACGAAGAAAGTTTAAAAACTTTAGACAAAGCATATAATGATGAAGTCAAAGATTTTAAGAACCGACTCCTAGAACCTGCCAGCTCTCAATCTGAAACCGTATCAATTAACTATAGTGCTGCTTTTGAAGAAGCAGCTTTAAATAAAGTAAAAGAAATGCAATTACAAAAGCATGCCAGACGTGCGACAATCGCCAAAGATTTATTAAATCAAATGAAGTAATAAAAGAAGCGTGAACATCTAATTGTTCACGCTTCTTTTATTTATTTTTTGTTCAAATAATTAATACCCTTTTGACCTATGTCATTGCGATAAACGTAATTTTCATTAATATTATTTTCCAAATATGAGTTTACTTTCTGCTGTGCAGTTGATAGTGAGGACGATTTAACCGTTAACATCATTATTCTACCGCCGGAGCTTATAAAATCTTTATTATCATCGTCATAGCTAACTCCCGCGTAACTAACTAATAAATCAGAATTATTAATAATTTTCGGTAACTTTTGACTATCAATCGGTTTTAATGGATAACCTTTAGAAGCCACTACTGCACCTAAATAATAATCTTTAGTTTGCCATTTTACATCAACTGGTTCATTATTTAATAGTTTTAAAATCACTTCACCTAAATCAGACTGCATCTGTGGAAACACCACCTGTGTCTCAGGATCTCCCATCCTTACATTAAATTCAATAACTTTAGTTCCTGATTTAGTCATAATTAATCCGGCATATAAAAATCCTGTGAATTTTTTGTTATCCTTATTCATCTGATTTAAAACTGGCTTGATAACATCTTCAATTGCTTGATTTTTTAAGTCTTGACTAACCTGAGGAACTGGACTATAAGCACCCATACCTCCAGTATTAGGTCCTTCATCATTATTCAACAATCTCTTGTGGTCTTGTGAAACTGGCATAGTAATAAAATCATTCCCATTAGCCATTACAAACAACGAAAATTCTTCACCATCTAAGTAGTCTTCAACTAGGATAGCTGACTGATTTTTGCTACTTAACAGGGATTTGGCAGCTTCATCAGCTTGAATTTGAGTCTTAGCAACTACTACGCCTTTGCCACCTGCTAGACCATTAGCCTTGATAACAATCGGCAAACTCTTTGAATTTATATAGTGGATTGCTTTACGAGTATCTGTAAATTCTTGATATCTTGCCGTCGGTACTCCAGCTTTTTTCATGATGTTTTTAGCAAAAGATTTAGAACTTTCCAACTTGGCAGCAGCTTTAGAGGGACCAAATATTTTTAGATTACGAGCTGCAAAATAGTCCACTATTCCTAAAGATAATGGCTTTTCAGGTCCCACCACTGTACATACTACTTTATTTTTTATAACAAATTCAGCTAACTTAACAAAGTCAATTTCACCTATGTTAATAGTTTCAACATTTTTTAACTTATTCATCATTGGATTACCCGGTGCTACAAAAACATGTCGATCATTGGTTTTAGCTAAAGTTTCAGCCATTACATATTCTCTTCCACCAGATCCTATAACTAACCAATTACTCATTATTTGGATTCTCCTAAATATTAATGTTTAAAATGACGTTTTTTAGAAAAGACCATTGCAATACCATATTTATCAGCCATTTCAATTGAATCTTTATCTTTGATGCTGCCACCTGGTTCAACAATAGCTTTGATATTATGTTTAGCTGCATATTCAACGCAGTCATCCATAGGGAAGAATGCATCCGAAGCCATAATGGCTTTTTCATATCCAGGTTTATTTTCTGCTTTTTCGATTGCAATCTTGGTAGAATCAATACGATTCATTTGTCCAGCACCGATTCCTAAAGTTTGATCAGCAGTAGTTATTACAACAGCATTACTCTTAACATGTTTGACAACCGTTTGACCAAATTCTAAAGCTTTTAATTGTTCATCAGATGGTTGTGTCTTAGTTACTACTTCAAAATCACTTACTGTTTCATGTGCTAAATCGGGTTCTTGAATTAAAGTTCCACCTAATACGGAAACTTCATCTTTATGTGCTGAATCAATTTTATCGAAGTCTAAAGTAATTAAACGAATATTTTTCTTTTTAGCTAAAACATCATAGGCTTCATCAGTAAATGATGGTGCAATTACAATTTCAAGGAAAATTGCGTGCATTTTTTCAGCAGTTTTTAAATCAACTTCTCGATTTAAAACAATGATTCCACCGAAAATAGAAATAGAATCAGCGTTGTAGGCCTTATTCCAAGCATCAAATAAATTATCAGCTAAACCAATTCCACATGGATTCATATGTTTTAAAGCTACTACCGCTGGCTGATTAAATTCTGCTACTACTCTCAAAGCAGCATCAGCATCACGAATATTATTATATGATAATTTTTTACCATGAAGTTGATGTGAATTAGCTAAAGAATATTTTTCTGGAATAGAGTCACGGTAATAAGCCGCTTTTTGATGACTATTTTCACCATATCGCATATCTTGAACTTTTTCATAAGTTAAAGTAAGTTTTTCCGGAAATTCTTCTTTAGTCATATATTTAGCAATTAATGCATCATAAGCCGCAGTATCTCTAAAAACCTTGGCAGCTAAGTGACGTTTGAACTCTTCATCAACACTATTATCTGATAATCTCTGAATCACAGCATCATAGTCTCCAGGTTCAGTAATTACAATCACATCTTTATAATTCTTTGCTGCTGCTCTTAACATTGATGGTCCACCAATATCAATATTTTCAATAGCTTCTTCGTCTGTAACATCAGGTTTTTGGATAGTTTGCTTAAATGGATATAAATTAACACAAACCAAATCAATTGGATTAATTTCATTTTCCTCCAACTGTTGCATATGTAACTTGTTATCACGCTTAGCCAAAATACCAGCATGAATTCTAGGATGCAAAGTCTTAACACGGCCATCTAGCATTTCTTTAAAATTGGTAATATTTTCAACAGCTTCAGCTTCAACTTGATTTTCTTGTAATTTTTTAAGAGTTCCACCGGTTGAAATAATACTGAATCCTTGTTCAATCAAACTTTTTGCAAATTCTACAATTCCACTTTTATCAGAAACACTAAGTAAGGCTAATTTTTTCAACTTAAATCTCTCCTCTATTTATTAAATCAAGAATGGTTTTAGGATATAAAACATGTTCAACTTTATGAATTCTATTTTCTAAATCTTCAACCTTATCATCTGCTAATCTCGGTACTGATTGTTGAGCAATAATTTTACCTGTATCAATACCAGCATCCACAAAATGTACCGTTACTCCGGTTGTTTCAACACCAGCATTGTAAGCATCTTCAATCCCATGTCTACCTGGAAATTTAGGCAGTAAGGCCGGATGTAAGTTTAAAATTTTCTTAGGATAAGCATCTAACAAAACTGGGCTAACAATACGCATATATCCTGCTAGTACTATAAAATCAATTTTTGTAGAAAGTAATTTATCTAAAATAAACTTTTCTGCAGATGCTTTACTATCAAAATCTCTGAAATTAACACATAGTACTGGAATTCCATGATTTTTAGCTCTTTGAACTACGTTAGCATTGCTATGATCACAAACTAATAGTGAAACCTTTATTGGCAACTCTGCATTTACAATTGCTTCAAAATTGGTTCCATTACCAGAAGCAAAAATTGCTACTTTTTTCAATCTATTATTTCTAAGAGATTGCGACTGAGACATTATCATGTTGGTCTACCACCTCGCCAATTTCTAATCCTTTATCAACTAAATACTTTTTAACAACGTTTAGATTTTGAGGATTTACAGCTAGTATCATCCCAATTCCCATATTAAATACAGAATGCATTTCTTGATGATTTACATTTCCATATTTTTGTAATAAGTCAAAAATAGCTGGGCGATGCCATGCTTTTTCGTAAACATTTGCCGTTAAATTTGTAGGGATAATTCTAGCTAAGTTATCTAAAATTCCACCACCAGTAATATGTGCAGCAGCATTAACTAAATTTTTATCTAATAATGGCTTCAAATCACTATAGTAGATATTAGTAGGTCGCATTACTGCATCTAAAATACTCTCTTTTAAATCATCACGGTATTCTTCAATATTTAAATCATTGTCTTTAATAATTTTTCTTACTAAAGAATAGCCATTAGAATGAATTCCACTAGAAGGTAGTCCTATTAAAATATCCCCTTTGGACACTTTTTGAGCTCCCAACATTTTATCTTTATCAACCATTCCAACGGCAAACCCTGATAAGTCGTAATCTTTATTGCGATACATTCCTGGCATTTCAGCCATTTCTCCACCAATTAATGATAAATGACCTTGTTTGCAACCTTCAGCAATCCCTTGAACTATCTTAGCAACATGATCAGGTTTTAGTGCCCCAGTACTTAAATAATCTAAAAAGAACATGGGAGTTGCACCTTGGGATAAAATATCATTTACACACATTGCAACTAAATCCACTCCAATGTGTTCATTTCGATCATTTTGAATTGCTAGCATTAACTTAGTTCCCACACCATCAGTACCTGAAACTAAAACTGGATTGCTCATATTTTTAACAAGCGAACCAATTGCGTATTCAGCACCAAATCCTCCAATGCCAGATAAAACATTAGAATCTTGAGTTGATTTAACTACTGATTTAATATCATTTACGGCTTCGGCTCCAGCTTCTATGTTTACACCGGCAGCTTTATATTGATCGTTCAATATAGTTATCCTCCTCATAAAGTCCTAATTTTTTAGCACTTTTGTCAAATTGTGATTGATAATCATATAGTGGAGTTGGATATTGACCATCAAAATATGAAGTACATAATCCGCTACCCTCACCATGATCATTTTTTAAATTAATTGCTTTTACTAAACTAGCAACGCTTAAATAACCTAATGAATCAGCACCAATAATATCTTTAATTTCATTAACAGTATGATTAGCAGCGATTAACTCCTCAGTCGTTTGAATATCAATTCCATAGAAGCAAGGGAAACGTAAAGCTGGAGATGCAATTCTAACGTGAACTTCCTTAGCACCAGCATCTTTTAATAACCTAACAATGTATTTACTAGTGGTTCCTCTAACTATTGAATCATCAACCAAAACAACTTTTTTCCCTTTTACAACTGACCTAACGACCGACAATTTCATAGAAACACCACGTTCACGTTTCTTTTGTGTAGGTTCAATAAAAGTTCTCGCAACGTATTGGCTTTTAATCATTCCCATATCATAAGGAATGCCACTACCTTGTGAATATCCCAGTGCTGCTGATAATGAAGAGTTAGGAACTCCAATTACAACATCTGCAGCTATAGGATTTTCTTTAGCACATAAGGCACCCATTCGCATACGTGCTTCATGTACAGAAACGTTATGAATAATTGAATCTGGACGAGCAAAATAAATGTATTCCATTGAACATATAGAAAGATGGGTTTCTTTTGTAAAATAATCATTAGTAATACCATTTTGATTAATGATTACTACTTCACCTGGTTTAACATCCCTAATATAGGTGGCATTAACTTGATCTAATGCACAAGTTTCACTACAGACTACGTATGATCCATCATTTCTTCTACCTATAACTAATGGCCTAAACCCATTTGGATCTAAAGCAGCAATAAGTTCATTACCTGTCGATAGAATAAAAGCAAAACCACCCTTAATTTGACGAAGAGCCTCTTTTAAACGATCAATAAATTTAACCTGTTTGCTCATTTTGATTAATTGACCTAAAATTTCACTATCAGAGTCTGAATTAAAACTAGCTCCTTTAGCTTTCAAAATACTTTTTAAAGTATCGGCGTTTGTTAGATTACCATTATGGGCTAATGAAAAATCTGTAAAATCATCTAAATGAAATGTGAATGGTTGAATATTTTTTATTCCATGACTTCCAGCAGTCGCATATCTAACATGCCCAATTCCAATATTCCCTTTTAAATCATCAAATACATGACTATCAGCAAAAACTTGTGAAACTAACCCTAAACCTCGATGGCGATGAATATGATACTCATCATCAGTTACTACAATTCCAGCACCTTCTTGGCCACGATGCTGTAAGCTATGCAAACCATCATGAATTAACCCAGCTGTTTCATCAACATTAGAACCCCAGATGCCAAATAATCCACATTCTTCATTCAAACTCTTTACTTCATTAAGCATTCTAAACTATCCTCCCAAGCACTCTTTAAAACTGATAGTTTGGTGTTAATTTGATTATCTAAAAGTTTTAAGTTAAAACTATCATCATCAGTAACCTTACCAATAAATTTGGCGTTACTTCCCATTAGTTCTTCAAATGCATCTTGATTATCTGCACTTATACTAATAACAAAACGACTTTGAGTTTCTGAAAATAGTTGATTAGCATTAAGGTTCAACATTCCAGCAAAACCTAAATTATTTTCAAAACAACTCTCTGCCAAAGCAATTCCTAAGCCACCTTCACTAATATCATGAGCACTAGAAACCAACCCTTTAATGATAGCTTGATGCACTAATTTTTGATTTTTACTTTCAACATCTAAATTAAAGTGTTCAATTTTACCTTCAATTTTTTGATTTAATAACTTTTGTAATTCAGAACCACTATAGTCATCATAAGTATTACCCACTACATAAACTAAATCATCACTGTGTTTAAATGCTTGCGTAGTAATATGATTGTTATCTTCAACTAAACCTACCATGCCAATCATTGGAGTAGGATAAATCGCTTTATTATCAGTTTCATTATAAAGTGAAACATTTCCTGAGATGACAGGTGTGTCAAACATCTTACAAGCTTCGGAAATTCCTTGTATGGATTGATCTAGTTCATAAAAGCTTTCAGCGTTATCAGGATTTCCAAAATTTAAACAATCAGTAATTCCGATTGGTGTTGCACCAGATGCTACGATATTTCTAGCTGCTTCACTAATAGCAATTTGGCCTCCAACATATGGATCTAAATAAATGTATCTAGCATTACAATCAGTGGTCATCGCTAAAGATTTATTAGTGTGACGAATTCTAACGATTGCTGCATCACTACCTGGAGCCACTGCAGTATTCGCTTGTACTCTAGTATCATACTGACGATATATACTGTGTTTAGATGCAATCGTCGGTGCGGATAATAGTTTAAGCATAGTATCAGTAGGATCTTTTACTGTAATTTCATTTTTGGTAATGTTATCTAATCTAGCTGGTCTTTTGCTTTCATGATGATATCTTGGAACGTCATCAACTAATGTTTTGGTTGGTATATCACAAACTTTTTTTCCTTTTTGCGTGAGTACATATTGACCATCATCACTCACATTTCCTATTGTGACTGCATCTAGGTTATATTTTTTAAATACATCAATAACTTCTTGCTCTTTGCCTTTTTTAACACAAAGTAGCATTCTTTCTTGAGATTCGGAAAGCATTATTTCATAAGGTGTCATTTCTGGTTCTCTTTGTGGAACTAAATCTAAGTTAATGTGAATTCCACTATTAGCTTTAGATGCCATTTCTGCTGATGAAGAAACAATTCCACAAGCACCCATATCTTGAATTCCAACTAAAGCATTTGAATGCCCATTGATAATTTCCAAACAAGCATCTACTAATAGTTTTTCCATAAATGGATCACCTACTTGTACTGCTGAACGGTCAGCATCTTCATCATTACTAAATTGACTTGAAGCAAAAGTAGCACCATTAATTCCATCTCGACCAGTTTTTGCACCTACATAAATGATTGAATTACCATTTCCCTGAGCTAAACCTGATTCTAAGTTATCTTGGTTCATCAAGCCCACACACATAACGTTTACTAATGGATTACCATCATAAGATTCATCAAAAGCAATTTCACCACCCACAGTAGGAACTCCTATACAGTTACCATAATGAGCAATTCCTGAAACTACTTTTTCTAATAAATATTTATTTTTTGGATTGGACAATTCACCAAATCTCAAGCTATCCAGTGATGCAATTGGTTTAGCTCCCATCGAAAAAATGTCTCTGATTATGCCACCAACACCTGTAGCAGCTCCTTCAAAAGGTTCAACAAAACTAGGATGATTATGGCTTTCAGCTTTAAATACTACGGCTTGATTATCACCTATATCTAAAACTCCAGCTCCTTCACCTGGACCCTGTAAAACCCTACTACCATCGGTCCAAAATTTTTTTAAAACTTCTTTAGAATTTTTGTAAGAGCAGTGTTCACTCCACATTCCAGAATATAAACCCGTTTCAGTATAATTAGGTAAGCGTTGCAAAAGTTTTTGGGAAATCAAATTATATTCATAGTCAGTTAATCCCCATTCTTGATAAATCTTTCGATCTTTAATTTCTTGTGGTGAAATTTCTGCATTACTCAACTAATATTCCTCCCTTGAAGCTTTTTAAGATGGATGTAAAGAGTCTGACCCCATCCTCACTACCTAAAATTTTTTCAACTGCTCTTTCTGGATGTGGCATCATTCCCATAACGTTACCATTCTTATTAGTAATACCAGCTATATTGCTAACACTACCATTGGGATTATTTTCATAAGTAAAAATAATTTGATGGTTTTGTTTTAAGCTTTCTAGTTCTGTTTCATTACAATAATAATTTCCTTCTCCATGAGCAATAGGAATCATAATAGATTCGGCTTTTTCATACTCGTTTGTAAAAATGGTTTTGTTATTTTGAACTATTAAAGGTTCATATTCAGAAATGAATTGCATATCACGGTTATTTTGTAGAGAACCTGGCAATAATCCAACTTCAGTTAAAATTTGAAAACCATTGCATACCCCTAAAACGGGTTTACCTAAATTAGCAAATTTAATTAAAGCCGGCATCACTTTGGCAAACTTAGCAATCGCACCACTTCTTAAATAATCACCATAAGAAAAGCCACCTGGAATTAAAACCGCATCAAAGCCATCTAGACTTTCTGTATCACAAGAAACCATTTCTACAGGTTCTTTTAAAATGTCTTTAATGGCGTAATACATATCATAATCGCAATTAGAACCTGGAAAACTAATAACGGCAAACTTCAAAATTAATCTCCCACCTTTTCAATTTCAAATCGATATGTTTCCATATTAGGATTTGCTAGTAAAGAATCACATATAGAATCAGTAATCTGCTTGGCTTTATCTTCAGAATCACAATTTAAAGTAGTTTCAAAATATTTACCTTGCGATACATTTTCTACAGCTTCGTAATCTAATCGATGTAAAGCATTTTTAATAGCTTCACCTTGTGGATCTAAAATTGATTTCTTATGCGTTACGAATATTTTTGCCAAATACATAGTATTAAATCCTCCAAAAGATAATAAATTTATTTTGCTTCAGCTTCGAGTCTAGCTAAAACTGTTTTATATCCATCAACCAAATTACCTAAGTTTTTTCTAAATACATCCTTATCAAGTGATTTTTTAGTTGATTTATCAACTAATCGACATGAATCTGGAGAAATTTCATCACCTAAAACAATGTTTCCATCACTATCTACCCCAAATTCAACTTTAAAATCAACTAACATGATATTAGCTTTATCAAATAAGTCACTTAATAAATCATTAATTTTCAAGGCCATTGCATGCATAGTTTTAATTTGATTATCATCAACAATGTTTAATGCTTTAATTTGATCATTATTTATAAACGGATCATCTAATTCATCGCTCTTCATAAAGAATTCTTGAACTGGATTAGCCAAAGGTGCTAAATATTCAGTGTTAAATTTACGTTGAAAACTACCTGAAGCAAAATTTCTAACTACCACTTCTAGTGGAATCATAGTTAGTTTTTTATCAAGTTGTTCATTTTCAGAAAGTTTTTCTAAAAAACAAGTGTTAACACCATTTTTAGCAAGATATGTAAAAATCAAACTAGAAATACGATTATTTAATGAACCCTTTTCATCAATATCTTCTTCACGTTTACCATTCAATGCAGTTGTATGATTTGTATAGTGAATTTTAACAATGTTTTCATTTTCAGTTGTAAAGATTTGTTTAGTTTTACCTTCAGCAATTAGTTTATTCATTTTATTTATCTCCTATAACTATCTAAATTTTTCTACAGATTTAAGTAATTTTTCTACAGAATCTCCTACTACGGTAATGTGACCCATCTTTCGTTTGGGCCTAATTTCTGCTTTACCATAGTCATGAAAATGCCATTCTGGATGATTAGGTAAACTATTTCTTCCCGTGGTCAATTCATCACCCAACATATTTACCATCACTGAAGAATTCAATAGTTGAATTGATGGTATTTCTAATCCACAAATACTACGAATATGTGCTTCAAATTGAGAAACATTACAAGCTTCAATGCTATAATGTCCAGAATTATGTGGTCTAGGTGCTAGTTCATTAACTAATAATTCATCATTATTTAATACAAAAAACTCAATTCCCAAAACTCCATACAATTCTAGTGAACTAGCAATTTTGGTTGCAATAGCACTAGCTTTTTGATGAATTGTATTATCTACTCGAGCTGGAATAATACTAGTGTGTAAGATATGGTCTCTATGAATATTTTCACTTAGTGGAAAAGTTAAAACGTGGTTATGAAAATCACGAGTAACGATCATAGAAACTTCTTTAACAAAAGATTGTTTCTTTTCATAAATCCATTCAGCTTTACCTAAACTTTTTGAAACTACTGATAAAAGCGAATCATCATTAATATCGATTTGACCATGCCCATCGTATCCACCCTCAGTAGTTTTTAAAATGCCAGGTCTACCAATATTTTCTACAGCATCATATAATTCTTTTTCATTGGTAACACGTGCATATGGTGTAACTGGAATATCATTACTTGATAAGAAGCTCTTTTCTCTTAAACGATTACTAGTAATAACCAATTCATCTATTTTTTGTGGAACTGAAGTAATATTTTCAACCTTTGCTAAATTATGCTGATCTACATTCTCAAACTCGTAAGTAAGTACATCTGATTGTTCAGCTAGTTGTTGTAGAGCGGCTTCGTCAGAATATTCTGCAACGATTTGGAAATCAGAAACTTGGCCTGCAGGAGCATTAGGTGTCGGATCTAAAATTCCTACTTTATATCCCATAGATTTAGCTGATAATGCCATCATTTGACCAAGTTGTCCACCACCAATAATTCCAATCGTTGCTGGCGGTAAGATAGATTTATTTAAGTTGCTCATTGCTCTTAATTGCCTCCTCAGATTGTTTTGCACGATACTGAACTAATTTATGATAAATATTTTCATCATTCATACTCATCATTTGAGCAGCTAGCAAAGCAGCATTCTTTGCTCCAGAATTACCTACTGCAACTGTAGCCACAGGTACTCCAAATGGCATTTGAACTATCGATAATAATGAATCAACGCCGTTCAAAGATTTCGTAAATACAGGAATACCAATCACCGGAACTAAAGTGTTAGCAGCTAACATACCTGGCAAATGTGCAGCTCCACCCGCAGCAGCTATTATCGCCTGATAATGTTCGTGTTTTGCATTTTTAGCAAATTGCTGTAAATGATCTGGCATTCTATGCGCTGAAATTATTTTTTTATCATAATCAATTCCTAGCTCATCTAAAACCGCGGCAGTTTGCTTAACTACTGGCCAATCAGAAATAGAGCCCATAACTAAAGCAACTTTCATAAAACGTATACCCCTTTCTCTCATTGACCATATATTATCAAAGATATTATAACTAGTCAACAAAAATACGAACTATTAAAAAGTTTTCATTCTTAATAGTTCGTGTTTGATAAAAGGAATAAAAAATACCATACAAAATATGTATGGTATTTTTTATATTTAATTTACTTCATTTTATCGTATAAACTGTTGAAATTAACCGTTCCTAAACCTGTAGCTTGATTATACAATTTGCCATTTTGACCAGTATAATAAATATTACTATTATCATTAGTTGAATTTAAAGGCGTAAATGGTGAATTTGAATCATTAGCAAAACGATAAATTTGAGGGTTCCAAAATCCAGCTCTTTTTCCTATTTTACTACTAATCAAAGCGTTAACTCCAGCTATTTGAGGAGCTACCACGCTAGTCCCTCCACCAACTTGCCAAACTCCAGCATTATAAATTGAATATCCAGTCGATGGATCACCATTAGCAGAAATATCTGGTACATTTCTACCACTGTTAGTGCCACTAACTCGTTTAGCGTCTTTTAGCTGATATAAGTACTTACCATCAGATTCCCATAATTTATTGGCAGAATAACTTCCAACTCCGCTAACGTTTTGATAGTTAGGTAAACCATTGAGTATACTAAAACCACCACCAGTTCCAGCAAAATAAGCTTTCATCCAAGCATATTGATTTTTAAACATGTCTTTATTTTTATTAAAATAACTGTATAAGTAATCGTTAGACCAAGCTCTTTCATTTTTTACATTAAAGGTACTACTTGGTAAAGTCGTAGCTCCTGTAGCTGTGACATATGGAGAAGACGATGGAGAATCAACAGATAAATTAGTATAACCATTAGGTAAACCATCATAAGCACCATAATCTCCAGATGCTGCAAAAACACTGATTCCTTGGGCAGCTGCTTGTTTTAACAGAGCATTCAATATATCGTTATATTTTTTACTGATTAAGCCAGCTTGCATATCATGTTTTAATGCTGATTCACTTTCACCCCAACTAATAGCAATACTACCAGATTTATTAGAACTAATTGCCGTTGCTAAATTAGAAACCATCCCTTCAATTGAAGGCTGTGCTAAATAAACATTAATGTTTGCTTTAGGTGAAATTGCTCCCGCTTGTTCAACATCCATAGTTGTTTCTAATGTATCATTGTTATATATATGCTTACCGTCAGTGTTATAAATATGGATACGATTTGGATTATACTTTATTCCCATACTATTCCAATAACTTTTAGCAGCGTTTTTATCAATACCTGCAAAAGAGATTATATCAATTGATTGTCCCTGTCCTCTATTATCATTATTATACAAAGGACTAACATTATAGCGTTTAATAAATTTTTGCGGACCATTATTTTGCATATTGTTTTCGGAATTAGTACTAGCATTAGACGTAATTAAATTGCTCTTTAACTGAGTAGAACTATCAATTCCAACATAGTCAATTACACTATTTTTAACACTTTTAGGAAAAGTTAATTTATGGTTAGGCTTTAAAGCGTAAGCGCCATTAACATTAGCTTTAACTAGCTTAAATTTAAAAGCTTTTTGTAGATTAGAAACTGAACCGTTAACTTTTAAAACTAAGTTACCAGGATAGAAATTAGTTTTAATTTTGTATTTGTGTAAATATTTTTGAAACTGATTTAGATGAGCTTTATTTGCACCATATTTATAAGAAAATTGATTAGGTGTTAAATATTTACGATAATAGGATGAATTATGATTAGTAGTTTTATAAATATAATCATCAAGGTTTCCTTTAGTTTTCATTATTATTGAAAAACTTAAATTTTGACTATTACCTTGGTTTTTAGCCATTTTAACTTTATTAGTTACTTTTATTTTTTTAGACTTATTATTTTTAGCACTAACGTTAAAATTAAAACTAGCTATTGCCATCAAAATAGATAAACAACTTATTATCGCTTTGTTTTTATTATGCATATATCAACAACACTCCTTTAATTATTTATGATGTTTAATTATTAAAAATATTAGCACACTCTGTATAGCTATTAATAAAATTAACCATATGATTAATAAATAAACTAGCGGAATATCAAAAAAAGTGGTTACCCAAAAAAGTAAAAATATAACTACAAACAAAAGAATAAAGTAAAACGCTTTTTTCATTATAATTTTTCTCCGTATTATTAAGTATAAAAATAACTTTCAATTTAATGATAACACATTCGCAATTATTGCTATATTGTCATATAATTTAACTCATGGATATAATAAGGAGGTGAATGTTTTGTTTAAGGAATTCAAAAATTTTATATCAAGAGGAAACGTTATTGATTTAGCAGTTGGGGTAATTATTGGTTCAGCTTTTACGGCTATCGTAAAATCATTGACTGATGATTTAATAAATCCAATTATTGGTATCTTTTTAGGTAAAGTTGATTTATCTAATCTAGTCTTAAAAGTTGGTAGTGCTCAACTAAAATACGGATCATTCATTAATTCCGTTATTAACTTCTTAATTATTGCATTTGTGGTATTTATTTTAATTAAAATTATTAACAGTTTCGTTAAGAAGAAAGAAGAAGCTGCTCCCGAAGTTAATAAAACAGAAGTATTGCTCGAAGAAATTAGAGATTTACTTAAAAATCAAAAATAAAAAGGTGCTAGTTAGCACCTTTTTTTATTTAATTTAAATTAATTTTATAACCGTAAATATGATAAACTATTAATATTAATTTTTAACTACTGAGGAGATTTTATGGTGATAATAACAGCTGGAATGATTGGAGTAGGTAAAACCACCCTAACAGAAAAAATATCAAATCATTTAGGGACTAAAGCGTTTTACGAACCCGTTGGTGATAATCCAGTTTTACCCTTATATTATAAAAATCCAGATCAATATGGATTTTTGCTACAAATTTATTTTTTAAATAAACGTTTTGCTATGATTAAACAAGCTTTATCGGATGATAATAACATTTTAGATCGTTCTATATATGAAGATGCTTTATTTACTAGGCAAAATAATATTGAAGGTAATATTTCAGATACTGAATTTAAAATATACTTACAATTAATTGAAAACATGATGAATGAATTAAAATCATTGCCTAAAAAAGCACCTGACTTAATGATATATCTAGAAACTGATTTTGAAACAATTCTAAAAAGAATTAAAAAACGAGGTAGAGATTATGAACAATTTGACAATGATCCTAAATTAAAAGAATACTATTATCATATGTGGAAAGCTTATAAGAATTGGTATGAAGATTACGATAAAAGCCCTAAAATGAAAATAGATCTACAAAAATATGATTTAGTAGATACAAATAATGAAAAATTAATTTTAGATAAAATTGATCAAGAATTGAAAAAAATTAGACAATAATAAAAAAGCTGCAATTATTTACGTTGCAGCTTTTTTATTATTCTTTATTCACAAGATAATTTATAAATAGATTGACCATAAATAGACATTGCTAAGATTAAATCATCAACTGGTTGAAATTCATCTGCTTGATGCATAGTATCTTCAGTCCAAGGGAATAAGGCTCCAAAAGCTACTCCTCTAGGCATCATGCGCCCATATGTTCCACCACCGACAACTTCAGGATTAGAATCTGTACGACCTGTTTGATCACGATAAACTGACATTAATTTATCTACAATTGGATCAGACGGATCAACATAATGTGGATTCATATTGGATATGTTTTCTACGCTACCATCAAATTTTTCAGCACATAATTGCAAATTATGGTTAATTTCATCAACTGAAACACCCTTAGGATATCTAAAGTTAGTATTAATAACTCCGCCACTTTCTGCATCAAATTTAACAATTCCAACGTTCATGGTTAATTCGCCCATTATATCATCTACATAATTAACGCCTAGTTTGTGAGCTCTAGAATCATCATGCAAATATTCGCTTATAAATTTTATAAATTGACTAGATGGTTTATCTAATTGATAGTTACTTATAAAGTTAGCTAAATAAGTTCCACCATTAATACCATTTTTAGGTTCCATCCCATGCGCAGACTTACCAACTACATGAATATCTAAATTATCATTTTTAGAGGCAATGTCACCTTCTACAGGCATATTAGATATAAATTTATCGAAATCAGCAATTATTTTATCGGCATCTGAAATACCAGTTAATGTTGCAAAAGCATCTCTTGGTACCATGTTTTCTCTTAATCCAGATTCAAATTTAGTTAATGACGGTTTGGAATCATCAATTTTAATACCATCGAATTTAATGGTAAAACTAGTGTTTCCTTTTTCACCATTTATCAGTGGAAACTCTGCGTCTGGAGAAAATCCAAAATCAGGCGCTGGTTCAACATCAAAATAATGTTTCATCCCTGTCCATTCTGATTCTTCATCAGTACCTATAATAAATCTAATTTTACAATTGGGTTTAATGTTATTGTCTTTTAGCATTTTCAATCCATAGTATGCAGCTAGTCCAGGTCCCTTATCATCAGAAGCACCACGACCATAAACCTTACCGTCTTTAATAGTCATACTAAATGGATCTGTATGCCATCCTTCACCAGCTGGCATAACATCAGCATGTGCTAAAATGGCTAAGGTTTGATCACCTTCACCATATTCAATATATCCAACAATGTTATCTAAATTTTTAACTTTAAATCCATCACGTTGACCAAATTCAAGGTATTTTTTCAATGCCATTGCCGGGCCCTTACCTAATGGAAATTCTTCACTACCATGTTCATCGTCTCTTTCACTATCAATCGATATTAATGCTTTTAAATCTTCTAAATAAGCATCTTTATATTTTTTAGATTCTTCTTTCCAATTCATTTTTTAAATCACCCTGTCCTATAAATATTAATTAATATTTTAGCACATACTAAAGTTTCTTCATAACACAATCCAGATTAAGCAATGCTATAATTATCATAGGTGATATAAAATGATTAAATTAGATGAAAAAATTTTAAGTAGCGTTATAAATAAACGTCCCCAGAATAGCTATAAGGGAATGTTTGGTAGAGTAGTTATAATTGGCGGGAACATAAATTTTGCTGGTGCAATTATTATGGCTACTTCTGCTGCCGTATATTCCGGTGCCGGTTTAGTCACTACTATGACCAGTAAAGCAAATAAAGTGGCTTTAAATCAAAGTATTCCTGAAGCAATGTATGTAAACTATAAAAAAATAAATAATAATATTAACTTAATTAAAACTGCTGATGTAGTATTGATTGGTCCTGGATTAGGTACTAGCCAAACTAGTAAAAATATATTACAACAAGTATTTAAAATTATTGGTAAAAAGCAGGTTTTAATTATTGATGGTTCAGCAATTACTTTAATTGCTAATGATAATTTGCAATTACCTAAAGCAAATATCGTATTTACACCACATCAAATGGAATGGCAAAGGTTATCCGGATTAGATATAAAAGATCAAAATTATTCAAATAATAAAGTAAAACAAGCTGAACTTAAATCCACCATTGTACTTAAATCACATCGTACAGAAATATATACTAATAGTAATTGTTTTCAAAATACTGTCGGTACTCCAGCACAGGCTACTGGTGGTATGGGAGACGCTTTAGCTGGCATGATAGCTGGCTTTTCAGCGCAGTTTAATCAATTGGATTTAGCTGTAGCCGCAGCTGTTTACTTGCATAGTAAGATAGCTGAAGAATTAGCTAAAGAACGATATGTGGTATTACCACATCAAATTATTCAAAAAATTCCCTACTATATGAAAAAATACGAAAAAAAATAAAGAAGCTTTGTTAACAAAGCTTCTTTATTTTTATTTAATTTTTAAAATTCTTCTAAGTGAATCCATCTTACTACCTATAATATCATCAGCTAAACGATTCTTTAAAGAAAGTAAAATGTATAAATATCCACCAACAATAGCTGCCAAAATGACAACAATGAAACTACCAACACTACTATATTGATTCATAAACAATCCTACTAATTTATTAGATAAATGAACAACAATTAAGGCTGTAATGTAAGTAGCAATAGAATATACTAATATCTTATTGATTTTGTCAGATATAAAATCATACTCAATGCCAAACTGTCGATCTAATGATCTAATAATTAGATAGTTAGCAACTATAAAACCAAATGCCGATGATAATAAAGGCCCAAAAATACCAAAGAAAAATACAAATGGAAATTGAGTAATTATTTTAGCAATGGTTCCGATAACAAAGAATTTTACAGCTCGTTTATTTTGTGATATTCCTTGCATCATTGCCGCAATGACTGTAAATAATCCAAAAGAAATGCCAATTACTGATGAAAAAGCTAACACATTAGCTGATAAAGCAGCTTGACTAGTTCCATAAAAAACTCTGTTAAGTGGGCCTGCAACAGCTGCCATCCCTAATGAAGCAGGTAACATCACAAATGTGAATAATACAAATCCATTGGAAATTTGTTTTTTAATTGCTTCATTATTTTTGCGAGTATAAGCTTCAGATAACAATGGAACTACAGTTATTGCCATTGCAGAAGCTAATGATATAGTAATCATGATTAATTTGTTAGCATTTCCAGCAAAAATTGTATATAAAGCGTTTAGATATTGATCAGAATAATTTGTAGCTAAATGCATGATTTTAAAGAACGTGTATTGATCAATTAATTGAAAAATTGTAATTCCTGAAGCCAATACAATAAATGGTACAGCTTGTGAAATTATTTCTACATATAATTGATTAGTATTAATTTTAATTTTGTTATCACTGTTAGCAATTAAAGAATCGTAATACTTTTTACGTTTAAAATAATACAAAGCCAAAATCGCTAATCCAGCTAATGCACCTATAAAAGCTGCAAAAGTTGATTGTGAAACTGCATCAATCCAGCTTCCATGAAAAACTTTTAATATCAGAAAAGCACTTAAAAGCATGTATACAACACGTATTAGTTGCTCAGCAAACTGTGAAATTGCTGAAGGTGCCATATCTTGATAGCCCTGAAAATATCCTCTGGTCAAACTCATTGTAGGAATCACTAAAACAGCCCATGCTAAAGAATGCATTATTGGAATAACATTAGGATTTCCGCCATCAAGTAAGGGCGCTCCAAAATACAGTGTTAAGGCACATACAACTCCCATAATTGCTGAGAGTAATAATCCTCTTTTATATAGCCTAATACCGACTCCATACTCATTTAAAGCATTATAATGAGCTACCTGCTTAGCTATTGCTGAAGGAATTCCAGCTATAGATATAATCAAAAATAAGCTATATACATTATATCCCTGAACATATAAGGCATTCGCTTGTAAAAACAGCGCTTCTCCAAAAAGCATACGCCATGGAATAATGTATAATGCGCCCAAAATCCGGGATAAAATACTACCTGCTGTCATCCATGCAGAACCTTGTATCATCTTACTTTGGCCTGATGTATCTAGGTCATTTTTTTTATTTTTTTCCTCAACCTGCATAATTTACTTCCTACCTTAAAATTAGTTTAACTTATTTATTTTAATAAAAAAGTAATAACTAATCAATGTTGATTTTACTTCATATCAAAAAAGTAGTGATAAAAGATTTATCACTACTAAAGATATTAATTAGCAACAATGTTAACAATTTTATTTGGAACCACAATAACTTTTCTAATGTTTTTACCATCCACAAATTCTTTAACATTTTCATTAGCTAAAGCGATATCTTCTACTTTTTGACGTTCAGCATCTCGTTCAGTTTTAATATGTGCACGTACTTTACCATTAACTTGAACAACGTATTCTACTTGATCATCAACCAATTTAGAATCATCATATTTAGGCCATTCAGCATATGATATTGAATCATTGTGACCTAACATTTGCCAAAGTTCTTCACACATGTGTGGGGCAATTGGTGCCAACATTTTAACAAAGCCTTCTACATATTCCACTGGTAAACTGTCTTGTTTGTAACAATCGTTAATAAATACCATCATTTGTGAAATAGCTACGTTAAAGTGCATTTGTTCAAAATCATCGCTAACAACTTTTACTGTTTGATTGTAAATCTTATCTAATGCACCTGTATTAACTGTAGTAATACGATCTCTTAGATGATTATTGTCATCTACAAACAATCTCCAGACACGTTTAATCCAACGATTTGCACCATTTAACCCTTCAGTGCTCCATGGTTTAGCTTCAGTCAATGGTCCCATGAACATTTCATATAATCTTAAAGTATCAGCACCATATTCTGATACTATGTCATCCGGATTAATAACATTTCCTTTTGACTTAGACATTTTTTCATGGTTGTTACCTAAAATCATACCTTGATTAACTAATTTTTGGAAAGGTTCCTTAGTTGGTACAACTCCTAAATCATAAAGAACTTTATGCCAGAAACGAGCATATAATAAATGTAATACAGCATGTTCTGCTCCACCAACGTATAAATCAACTGGTAACCACTGTTTTAGTTTTTCCGGATCAGCAATCATCTTATCATTATTAGGATCAATATATCTCAAGTAGTACCATGAACTACCAGCCCATTGAGGCATAGTATTAGTTTCACGTTTACCTTTTCGACCATTTTTATCTACAACATTCACCCAACTATCTACATTAGCTAGAGGTGATTCACCCGTACCAGATGGTTTAATGTTTTCAACTTTTGGTAATCTTAATGGTAATTCATCTTCTGGAACCAATGAAGTAGTTCCATCTTCCCAATGAATAACCGGAATTGGTTCTCCCCAATATCTTTGACGAGAAAAGATCCAATCACGTAATTTATAATTAACTTTTTTATCACCAGCATGGTGTTCTTTTAACCAATCGATTGCTGCTGTCTTAGCTTCATCTTTGCCCATACCATTTAAGAAATCAGAATTAATATGTTTTCCATCACCTGTATAAGCTTCTTCAGCAACATTACCACCATCAATAACCGGCAATATTGGCAAATCAAATTTTTTAGCAAAATCGTAATCTCTTTGATCATGCGCTGGAACAGCCATGATAGCACCAGTTCCATAACTAGAAAGAACGTAATCTCCTACCCAAATTGGTAGCTTTTGACCATTAATTGGATTAATAGCATACGCTCCGGTAAATACACCAGATTTATTTTTGTTTAAATCAGTACGCTCTAGGTCTGACTTTTTAGAAACTGCTTTTTTGTATTCATCAACCGTAGACTTGTTGTCAGCTGTAACAATCTTATCAACTAAATCATGTTCTGGTGCAAGTACCAAGTAAGAAGCTCCAAATAATGTGTCAGGTCTTGTCGTAAATACTTCAACTTTATCTTCATAACCATCAACGTCAAAAAATACACTGGCTCCTTCAGAACGACCAATCCAGTTACGTTGCATTTCTTTAATACTTTCTGGCCAATCAACATCATTTAAGTCATCAATTAATCGATCAGCATATGCAGTAATTTTTAAAACCCATTGCTTCATAGGAACACGATATACCGGATAGCCACCACGTTCAGTTTTACCATCCTTAACTTCTTCATTAGATACAACTACACCACCCATGAAATCAGGGGCCCAGTTCACTTCAATTTCATCTTCATATGCTAAACCTTTTTCATATAACTTTTCAAAAATCCATTGAGTCCATTTGTAATATTTAGGGTCAGTAGTGTTAATTTCTCGATCCCAGTCATATGACAAACCTAAGGATTTAATTTGGTCTCTAAAATGATCAATATTTTTTTCAGTAAAACTACCTGGATGATTCCCAGTTTTTAAAGCATATTGTTCGGCTGGTAATCCAAATGCATCCCATCCCATTGGATGTAAAACATTTTTGCCCTGCATACGTTTCATACGAGCCATAATATCAGTTGCAGTATAACCTTCTGGATGACCAACATGTAAACCTTGTCCAGATGGATAAGGAAACATATCTAATACATAGTAATTATCTTTATTATTATCTTCACCAGTTTTGAAGGTTTTATTTTTATCCCAATATTTTTGCCACTTTTTTTCTATACTCAAATGATCATAAGGCATTAGCAATTCCCCCTAATAATTTTTAAATAATAAAATAAAAAGCCCTATAAGAAAAAGCATCTTATAGGACGAACATTCCGCGGTACCACCTAATTTTTTTCAACAAGTTGAAAACCCTTAACATCTTAACGCGATGAACGTTCCCACTTACTAAATGATTTCGGCAGAACAATTTTAACGATGAGTTCAAATACATCAAACCTAAATTCTCAGCAACCATTTAGTTTCTGTATGAATGATATAATCTACTAGTTCGTTTTTATTTTATTATTTAAATTTAATTACGATAATTATAACAAACCGATTTTTTTTAATCAAGAATATAACCAAAAATAAATGTTATAATTTAAACTGATTTATATGAAAAGAGGTTTTATATTGAAACTACAACCATCATTATATTATAGTCATACATTAATTAGCGATATCGTTCAACCTGGAGATACTGTTATCGATGCAACTGCAGGTAATGGTCATGATACTAAATACTTATCAAGTATAGTCGGTAAAAATGGTAAAGTTTATAGTTTCGATATACAAAAAGAAGCTATCGACAATACTAAAAAATTACTATCAGAAAATAACATAATAGATAATGTTGAATTGCATAATTGCGGACATGAAAACATTCATAGAATTGTTAAAGACAAAATAAGTTGTGCTATTTTTAATTTAGGCTATCTACCTGGTCCAACTACTAATAAAGCGATTATTACGCATTCAAAAACTACTTTACCAGCAATTAATGATTGCATTAAACTATTAAAAAAAGATGGAATAATAATTTTAGTTTTATATTATGGCCACCCCGGAGGTCAAGAAGAAAAAAATGATGTAATTAATTTCGCTGAAAAATTAAATCAAAAATTATTTACAGTTTTAAAATATCAATTCATCAATCAAATTAATGAACCCCCTATTTTAATTGCAATTCAAAAAAAGAAAGATAAGATTTAATCCATCTTATCTTTCTTTTTTTGATTAAACATATTAATACATATTGCCAAAAGTATTAAAATAAGCAAGCATATAAAAACCCATTTTAGAGAATTAAACAATACTTCTTTAAGTACTGGTAATAATTTTATTGGTAAATTAGTAGCATCTTTAGGATTTATTAAATGATTAATCATGTCTAAAGAAGTTTTAGGTGTATTAAGTATTTCAATCTTTAATTTAGTATTCATAATAATTCCTAAAATAGAAATAATTAATGTTTGACCAAAAATTCTACACAAAGTATTAAATGATGTAGCTACTCCTATGTCTGATTTATCAACTAATCTTTGTGAAATTAAAGTGCTGTTAGTAATAGTAATTCCAAATCCAATTCCACAAATAGCAGAGATGATAAAGAAGTATACATAATGTGTTTCAATCGGTAAACTAATTATCCAAAACGACGCAAATAGAATTAACATTAAACCTATTAATGAACTATAAAAAACATGAATTTTTTTTATTAAATATCCAGAAATAAAAGATCCTAAAATCCAAAATAACGAAGCAGGAGTTATTACTAAACCTGCCATTGAGGCACCTAAGCCAATAATCCCTTGAGTCCAGTCCGGAACATAAACTTCAAGTCCCATAATGAAACCACTAACCAATAGTGCAACTATATTTTGAATTAAAAAAGTTTTATTACTAAATAATTTAGTAGGAATGATTGGATTTTCAACAACATTTTCGTTTCTAATAAACAAGGTAAAAGCTATAATAGCTAAATTAATAAAAATAGCTAATTCAATACCATCAAAATAACTACTGCTCAAAACTTTAACAATGTAAATAATTGAAAATAATAATAACGACAAAAGAAACATTCCATAATAATCAAATTTATAACTCTTAACACTAAAGTTTTCTTTAAAAAACAAACAAATAGCTAAAATAGCTAAAATACCAGTAGGAATATTTATAAAAAAAATCCAGTGCCAAGATAAATGATCAACTAAAATTCCGCCCAAAACTGGAGAAATTATAGAAGCAATGCCCCAAATAGCACCATTTAAGCCTAAAATTCTACCTCTTTTTTCTAACGGATATATATCAGCAATTATAGTATAAGAAACTGGCATAATAGCACCAGCTCCCAGTCCTTGAAAACCACGCCAAAATATAAGACCAATCATTGAACTAGACATACCAGCAAACAAAGATGAAATTGTAAATAAAACTAATCCTAAAACAAAAATGTTCTTTCTACCAAACTGATCAGCAATTTTACCATATATTGGTGTGGATATAGCATTAGTTAGTAGAAAAACAGAGAAAACCCAATTCATTATGGAAACACCATGCAGCTCACTGACAATTGTAGGCATTGCAGTAGAAACAATCGTTCCCTCAATTGCTGTCATAAAAGTTGCGATCATTAATGCAAATGTTGTTAATTTTACATTACTAGAATTACTATTCATAAATATCTCCTAAAAATAAAAAAACGGAATATATGAAATAATCACATATACCGCATTTCAATTATTTATTACTCAAAAATTCTTTTAAAGCATCAACTTTATCGGTATGTTCCCAAGGTAAATCAATATCAGTTCTACCAAAATGTCCATAAGCAGCTGTTTGTTTATATATAGGACGTTTTAAATCTAACATATTTATAATTCCAGCTGGTCTTAGATCAAAAATACTTCTAATGGCTTCAATTAATTTTTCTTCAGAAACTTTACCAGTATCAAAAGTATTAACTGATATAGAAACAGGTTGAGCTACTCCAATTGCGTATGCTATCTGAACTTCTATTTTATCAGCTAAATCTGCTGCTACGATATTTTTAGCAATATATCTAGCAGCATAACTGGCAGATCTATCAACCTTAGTAGCATCTTTACCAGAAAAAGCACCACCACCATGATGAGCAGAACCACCATAAGTATCAACAATTATTTTTCTACCGGTTAATCCAGCATCACCCTGAGGACCACCAATTACAAAACGTCCAGTTGGATTTATAAAGTATTTAGTTTTGTCATCTAAGAATTTATCTGGAATAACTTTCTTAACAACCTTATTTATAACATCTTTTTTTATTTGATCTAGTTTTACATTAGGGTCGTGTTGAGTACTAAGAACAATTGTATCAACCCTAACTGGATTTTCGTTATCATCATACTCTACAGTAACCTCAGCCTTGGCATCTGGTCTTAGATAACTAATTTCTCCATCTTTTCTTAAGCGAGCTATTTCACGCATTAATTTATGACTTAAAGAAATAGGTAATGGCATTAATTCAGGAGTTTCATTAACAGCATAACCAAACATTAGTCCTTGATCTCCTGCACCAATTTGGTTTAAAGCATCTTCTTTAGAAACTTTATTTTCCAAAGAATCGTTAACTCCCTGTGCTATGTCTGGTGATTGTTCATCAATAGCAACGATTACAGCACATGTATTACCATCAAAACCATACTTATCATTATCATATCCTATTTCTTCAATAGTATTTCTGACAATTTTTTGAATATTTACATATGCTTTAGTAGTAATTTCACCAAAAACTAATACTAAACCAGTTGTAACAGAGCATTCGCATGCTACTCTAGAATCTGGATCTTGTTTCAATAATTCATCCAAAATCGCATCACTAATTTGATCAGCAATTTTATCAGGATGGCCTTCTGAAACTGATTCAGAAGTAAATAAATGTTTTTCTCTCATTTTAATACTATTCCCCCTCTTTTTGGTTACAAGGCATCTTCACTAAGGTGAATCCTATCGGGAATACACTCATAACTTTATAATAATATCATAATTATAAAGTTTTTTAAAGTTTGTTAAAATAAAAAAACGATAACTTTTATAGTTATCGTTTTAGTAATTATACCGGAGGTGGGGTTCGAACCCACACGACCTCAACGGTCACTGGATTTTGAGTCCAGCGCGTCTGCCAATTCCGCCACTCCGGCATTTTAATATATGTAATATAAAGGCGGTAATCGGATTTGAACCGATGATAAAGGTTTTGCAGACCTCTGCCTTACCACTTGGCTATACCGCCATCAATTACGAATCCAGCTAACTGGGTTAGCTGGATTCGAACCAGCGCATGATGGAGTCAAAGTCCATTGCCTTACCACTTGGCTATAACCCAATCAAAAGGGCGGTATGTGGGAATCGAACCCACGCGTGTCGGATCCACAAACCGATGTGTTAACCACTTCACCAATACCGCCATAGCATTATAACAGGGATAGTAGGAGTTGAACCCACACCGACGGTTTTGGAGACCGTAGTTCTACCATTAAACTATATCCCTATATGGTGGAGGGGAGTGGATTCGAACCACCGAACCCGAAGGAGCGGATTTACAGTCCGCCGCGTTTAGCCAGACTTCGCTACCCCTCCATAAATGGCGCGGGACAGAATCGAACTGCCGACACACGGAGCTTCAATCCGTTGCTCTACCAACTGAGCTACCGAGCCAAACCATTTATGCTATAAGATAAATATTAAATTAAAAGTTACATGAAATGTAACTACGGTCCGTACGAGACTCGAACTCGTGATCTCCTGCGTGACAGGCAGGCGTCCTAACCAGCTAGACCAACGGACCA
>NZ_BPLL01000002.1 GCF_019656235.1 Apilactobacillus xinyiensis
TTTTAGTTGAATATTTTGACATAAAAAAACCGCCTTAAAAAATTAGATATTATGTCTAACTTTTTTAAGGCGGTACATTTTAAGAGGCCTTTTTTATTAATCATTATTTTTTGTAAGTGTATTAAATACAGACTCAATCATTTCCCACTCTTCATCAGTATCAATTGTTTTTAAATTTCCACCTTGTGGATCTGTAGGATCATCTCCATCTGGTAGTGCATAGGCTTCAATGTTAACTTCCTCATCTTCATCCTTACCAGCAGGATAAATCAAAATATATGACTTACCAAAATCTTCAGATTTAAAAGTGAACAAAACATCATATACTTCTTCTTTTCCATTTTCATCAACCATAGTAATTTGTTGTAATTCTTCTTGTTCTTTGCTCATTGTTAAAACTCCTTTTCATATTTTATCAATTTACCTTTTCTATCAAGATAACTCTGCAAAATGAGTTCAGACGCAACTTTATCAATAACCTTTTTTCTTTTTTCTCTAGAAGTATCCGCCTGTTCAATTAACATACGCTCAGCTTCAACAGTTGTCAATCTTTCATCTTCATAATCAACTGGTAAACCAAATTTATCTTTGAGCATATCACCATAAGCAATTGCTGCATCAACTCTAGGACCTGAAGTATTATTCATATTTTTAGGTAAACCCAAAACAAATCCAGTAACTTCATATTTTTTTACTAATTCAGCTACTCGATCTAAACGAAAATCTTTTTCGTCTTCATTTATGGAGATTATTTCTACACCTTGTGCAGTCCAACCTAATAAATCGCTAACTGAAACTCCAACTGTCCTTGAACCCACATCTAGCCCCATTAGTCTCATTTATTATTTATCCTCACTATTGTTATTTTTGTCTAAATAAAATTTAACTAATTCTTCGATGATTTCATCACGTTCATGACGTCTAATCAAATTTCTAGCATCGTTAAATCTTGGAATATAAGCAGGATCGCCAGATATAAGATAACCAACAATTTGATTATATGGATTATATCCCTTTTCTTCTAAGGACTTATAAACGAAAAGTAACGTATCATGAACATCCTTAGGTAAATCATTATTAAAATCAAAATACATTGTCTTATCTGAATTATTCACTGTTAACACCCCTTAAGAAAATTATTTAAAATTTTCTAACCATTTTTCAGAATCATTAATTGCATCTTGAAGACCTGCAGGGTTTTTACCACCAGCTTGAGCCAAGTTAGGACGGCCTCCACCGCCTCCATTAATATTAGAAGCGATTGCTTTAATTAAATCACCAGCTTTTACACCCTTTTTGATTGCTTCATCTGAAACTGCAACTAATAAGTTAGCTTTATCTTTATTACTTGTACCTAATACTAACACATCTGATACTTTTTTGTTACGCCAAGTATCTGCTAATTGTCTAAGTTGATCCATCCCTGAAACCTTAATAACTCCAGCTATTAAATTAAATTGACCAACTACCTTAGCATTATCAAAAATTGATGAAGCTTGTTGACTAGCAATTTTACTTTCTAAGCTAGCTTGCTTTTGTTCTAAATCTTTAATTTGCTTTTGCAATAATTCAATACGATTAGGAACATCTTGAACTTGATTTACTTTTAATAAATCTGATGCCTTATTTAATGTTTTTTCTTGTGAATTAAGATATTTAAAAGCATCTTCAGATGTAACAGCTTCAATTCTTCTAACTCCTGCACCAACACCTGATTCAGATGTAATCTTAAATAGGCCAAGCTCATTTGTATTTTTAACGTGATTACCACCACAAAATTCGACAGAAAAATCGCCGGCACTAACTACACGAACTTTATCACCATATTTGCTATCAAATAAAGCAATTGCTCCCATCTTTTTACCAGTTTCTTGATTGGTTTCAATAGTTGTAACTGGTAATTCTTTAAAGATTTGATCATTAACCATATCTTCTACTTTTTGTAGATTTTCTTTTGTAACTGAACCAAAGTGAGTAAAATCAAATCTTAGATAATTAGGTTCAACTAACGAACCAGCTTGGTGTGTATGATCACCTAAAATATTCTTTAAAGATTGGTCTAGTAAATGAGTAGCTGTATGATTTTTAGAAACCTTACTGTGGAATGCTTTATCCACTTCCAAGATATACTTATCATCTTTGTTAAGAGTATCTAAAACATCGATTGTGTGTAAGTTTTGTCCATTTGGTGCATGTTGAACGTCTTTAACTTTAGCGACAATCTTTCCGTCAGCATTTTTAATAGTTCCTTTATCAGCTACTTGACCACCCATTTCTGCATAGAATGGTGTTTTGTCAAAAATAACTTCTGCAACACCAGTATTAATAGTGTTAACTAATTTTTCATTAGACACAATATCTTTTAAAATTGCATCTTGCTCAGTTAAATTAGTATAGCCTGTATATTCACTAGGTGTTTTAATTTCAACTAATAAATCTCTTTGAACTCCCATAGATTTGGCATCTGAACGTGCGTTTCTAGCACGATCTTTTTGCTTTTTCATTTCAGCTTGGAATTCTTTATCATTAACTTCAAATCCAGCATCATTAACATATTCTTTAGTCATTTCAAATGGAAAACCATAAGTATCATATAACTTAAATGCATCTTTTCCAGAAACAACTTTACTTTCACTATTTTTAACATTAGCTATTAAATCATTTAACAATGACATACCATCGTTTAGTGTTTCATTAAAACGTTTTTCTTCAGAAGCAACAACTTTTTGAATAAAATCTTTTTGTTCTAAAACATTTGGATAGTATGATTGCATGATTTCACCAACTACTGGAACTAACTTGTAAAGGAAATCATCTTTAATACCTAATTTATGACCAGCTACAATTGCTCGACGAATTAAACGACGAATTACGTAACCTCTTCCTACATTTGATGGAAGTGCCCCATCACCAATGGCAAAAGTTATAGCTCTAGCATGGTCTGCAATAATCTTAAAGGATACGTCATATTCTTTACTATCACCATATTGAACATTACCTGAAAACTCTTCAGTTTTTTTAATAATTGGTAAAAATAAATCAGTTTCAAAATTAGTGGGTGCATCTTGGAAAATAGAAACTACTCGTTCTAGTCCCATTCCCGTATCAATGTTTTTACGAGGTAGAGGTTCATAAGTGCCATCAGGCTTATGATTAAATTGTGAAAACACAATATTCCAAACTTCCAAATAACGTTCATTTTCTCCACCAGGATAGTTTTCCGGATCGTCAGGTGCTAAGAAATCATATTTTTCTCCACGATCATAGAAAATTTCAGAGTCAGGACCTGAAGGGCCTTGACCAATATCCCAAAAGTTATCTTCAACTTCAATGATATGATCAGGAGCAACCCCCACTGATTCCCAATATTGCTTAGCATCTTTATCTTCTGGATAAACTGTCATATATAATTTTTCTTTATCCCAGCCAAACCAATCTTTAGATGTTAGTAATTCAAATGCCCATTCAATAGCTTCTTTTTTAAAGTAATCACCAACTGAAAAGTTTCCTAACATTTCAAATAAAGTTTGATGACGAGCAGTCTTACCAACATTTTCAATATCATTAGTACGAATACTTTTTTGTGAGCTGGTTAAACGTGGATTTGATGGTACTACACTACCATCAAAATACTTTTCCATAGTTGCAACACCTGAGTTAATCCACAATAACGATGGATCATCGTGTGGAATTAATGATGCACTAGGTTCGATGGTATGACCATGTTGCTTAAAAAAGTCTAAATACATAGCTCTAACTTGACTACTGCTTAATTTTTTCATAATAAAATTAGCCTCCATGAAAGTATAAAAAACACCGATGCTAGTAAAGACGCTTTCACGCGGTACCACTTTACTTGCAACGATGTTTTTCTCGTATACCTCTTTATGCTCGATAACGCTGAGCAGCGATTTGTAAGTATTGAGATAGCACTAATTAATTTTAAATCAATCTTTTCACCGACCAGATTGTCTCTGAGAAAATAAAATCAATTAGCATGTTCTCTTTTTATATAGGTAAAGTATAAAATTAAATAAAAAAAGTGTCAATTACTAACGATAACGTTGTGAACTTTTTTTCTTCATCTTACGTTTTTGCTTATTGTCAGCTCTTAATTGTATACGACGTTTCATTTCATCGTTTTCCTTAATTGCTCGTTTAATTTTATTCTTATATCCGGGCTTTACATTACGTTTCTTCTTTTTAATCATTCCAATCATACTTGGATCTAATTTATCATGACCCTTACGATGATTTTTTCTTCGATTGCGATCATAAGTGTCAACTAATTCGCCATTACGTAAATCTTTAGGTTGGAACTTAATTCCCATTTTTTCCAAATCATCAATGCTGTCTTCTTCATCTGGCTCATACAAAGTAATAGCAGTACCAGGTAATCCTTTACGACCAGTTCTACCTACTCGATGTATAAAGTATTCCAAATCTTCTGGAATATCATCATTAATAACGTCAGAAACTCCGTCAATATCGATACCTCGAGCTGCTAAATCTGTAGCTACTACGTATTGAAAGTCCAAATTTTGAATTTGTTTCATCATGCGTTTACGTTCACGAGGATGCATTCCACCTTGAATCATCCCTACCTTAAGCCCTTGAGTTCTTAAGAAATCATATATTTCTTCCACTCTGGTTCGAGTATTAGCAAATATTAAAACTAAATATGGTTCACCTAAAGTAATAAGTTTATATATTAGTTCGTTTTTATCTTTTGACTTAGTTGAAATTAAATAATTATCAACAGTTGGACTAATAATTGCTTTGTTTGGAATATTTTCAACAAATGGATTTTCCATGTACTTCTTTAAAAATGGACGTAATTTTTGAGGAATTGTAGCTGAAAAAACCATCATTTGTAAATCTTTCCCAAAACTAGCAGCAATTTTATCAATTGTTTCTAAAAATCCTAAGTCTAGGGTCATATCAGCTTCATCAATAACTAATTGACTAGCTGTATGAATATCCAAAGCTTGAGATTTAATTAAATCCCAAATTCTACCTGGAGTTCCAATAATAATTTGTGGTTGTTCACGACCTAATTTATCTAATTGTCTTTTTTTATCAGTTCCACCAACATAATTAGCTAAATGAATGGTTTTATCACTGTGCTTAGATAATTGTTTAGCATTTTCATAAATTTGATATGCTAATTCACGACTAGGTGTAGTTATAACCGCTTGTACACTTTCGTTATCAGGATTAATCGAATTAAAAATTGGTAATAGGAAAGCATGCGTTTTACCACTACCAGTAGCAGATTGACCAACTACATTACGTTTGTTTAAGATTTCTGGAATTAATTTTTCCTGAATTTTTGTTGGTTCTTGGAACTTTAGCTCTTCCAAGGCGTTCATTAAAAATGGCTTTAATTTAAATTCTTTAAAACTGGCCATAAATTATTCTCCTTTAGCATTCAAAACAACTTCATTTAATTGTTTAATGGCTTCTTTTATTTCATCATCATCTTTGGCTATCGCACCACTAGCTAGAGGATGGCCACCACCACCAAAACGTTTAGCTAGTTCGTTAATTACAGGACCTTTAGATCTTAGACGGATTCGATATGTTCCATCTTTTTGTTGGACAAAAATAGCCCAAGCTTTAACAGCATTAATGTTACCTGGTAATGGAACAACAGCTGATGTGCTATCATCACCAAGTTCGAATGGTTCTAAGACATCATTACTTAATACAATATATGCAGCTCCACTATCCATGATTTCAATGTTTTGATAAACATATGCGGATAATCTAGCAAGTGGAATATCAATTTCTGACTCAATTTGATTAACATCATTAGTTGAAAAATCTAATTTAGCCAATCCAGCTGCGACTTGAAAAGTATGTGCAGTAGTGGAAGGATATTTAAATCTTCCAGTATCACCAACGATACCTGCATATAATAAACGTCCTGCTTCATCGTTAATCTTTAAGCCATCCGAGTTATTATATAAATCATAGATAAGTTCAGACGTACTAGATGCATCTTCATGGATCCACATAATATCACCAAACTGATCATCATTAGGATGATGATCAATCTTTATCATTTTTTTACCTTTATCGTAACGCTCATCATCTACTCTAGGTTGATTAGCAGTATCACAAACTATAACTAATGCTTTACTATAGACATCATCGTCAATTTCATCGGTTTCTCCTAGCCAATCAAATCCATGATATTGTTTTCCTACACAATATACTTTCTTAGATGGGAATGAAGCTTTTATGATATTAGCCAATCCCATTTGTGATCCAATAGCATCAGGATCAGGTCGTTGATGACGATGAATAATAATTGTATCAAAGTCTTCAATCGATTGTACAATTGATTTTATAATTTCACTATCATTTTTATTAAGCAATATGTTCATTTCCTTTTTCAATGTTATTTCTAAAGATTAATTATAGCATATCGTAATTTATAAAATAAAAAACCTAGATATCAAATACCTAGGTTTTTATATTATTTGCTTGATGTTTCTTCGTCTTTTTTATCTGATTCTGAAGCAACTTCAGCTGGTGATTGTTGAGATACACTAGCAATAGCATTTAAATCAAAAGTAAGAAAAATACCATCACAGTCTAAAGAAACTGTCTTCTTATCTTGATCAATAGCATCTACAACTCCATGTAAACGTCCGATGGTAACAACATGGTCACCTTTTTTTAACTGACGTAAAGTTTCAGCATGCTTTTGTTGTTGTTTCTTTTGGGGTCTAATCATCATAAAGTACATTAAAGCAAATAGTACAACTATAAAAGCTAAACTCATGTAATTCATTCTGTTCACTCCTTCTATACAGTATAACTTTATCAGATTGTATAGCTATAGTCTACTGATAAAAATAATTAATTAATTATTTTTAGGATATGGAAAATTCAAATGTTTATATCCCTTTTCAGTAACTACCCTTCCTCGTGGTGTTCTTTTAATAAATCCAATTTGTAACAAATATGGTTCATACATTTCAGCAATAGTTTCGTTTTCCTCACCTATATTAGCTGCTAAAGTATTCAAACCAACCGGACCACCATTATAATATTCAATCATTGTAGATAAAAGTTTTAAATCTGTATGATCTAAGCCTTTTCCGTCAATCTCTAGCGTCTTTAAAGCTTTATTTACAATTGCAATATCAATATTATCATGATCATAAACTTGTGAAAAATCACGAACTCGCTTCAGCAATCGATTAGCAATTCTTGGAGTTCCTCTGGAACGATCAGCAATTTCATGTGCACCTTCATCCATAATATCAACATTGAAAACTGAGGCTGAACGTTTAATAATTTTCATTAAATCATCTGTATTGTAATATCGCATATGCTCAACTATTCCAAAACGATCTCTTAATGGTGATGAAAGTAATCCTGCACGTGTAGTAGCACCAATTAATGTGAAGGGTGGCAATGGAAAATGAACTGGATGCGCAGTTGGACCTTGTCCAACTACAATATCTACATAAAAATCTTCCATTGCTGAGTACAACATTTCTTCAACCATTTTAGGTAAACGATGGATTTCATCAATAAATAAAATATCTCCGGGTTGCAGTTCATTTAATAATGCAACTAAATCTCCATTTTTTTCGATTGCAGGACCAGTAGTAGTTCGAATGTTGACGTCCATTTCATTAGCTATAACCATTGCTAATGTTGTTTTACCTAACCCTGGTGGTCCATATAATAAAACATGGTCTAAAGATTCACTTCTTTGTTTAGCGGCTTCAATGTAAATAGATAGTTCTTCTTTCAATGCATCTTGGCCAATATAATCAGATAAATATTGGGGACGTAAAGTTTTTTCAACAAACTTTTCATTATTACTCTTGCTATTGCCGGAAACGATTCGATTATCTTCCATCCGATTAAAATCCCCCTTCTGCGTTGAATAACTACATTAAAATTTTTAATCCAGCACTTAAATATTCATCTGTAGACATTTTAGTTTCTTTGGACAATACTTTTTTGACTTTTTCAACGTTAGTTTTAGTATATCCAAGTGCTATTAAAGCTTCTAAAGCATCTTTTAACTCTATGTTAGTTTCTGTACTATCAACAGTAACTTTTTCTGTTTCATTTTCAACATCGTTAGGGTAAATATCATCTAATTTACCCTTTAAGTCTAAAATAATTTGTTTAGCTGTTTTCTTACCAACGCCTGGAAATTTAGTTAGAAAAGTTACATTCTCAGTATTAATTGCATTAAGCAATTCTTTATGATCATTTCTAACTAAAATGGCTAACGCACTCTTAGGCCCGATGCCTGAAACATTAATTAATTTTTCAAAAATGGTTTTATCAGTTTTGCTATAAAAGCCATATATCATTTGAAAACTATCGGTCACTACTTGATGTACATAAATTTTTTGTAAATTATCTAAATCAACATTGTATCGATAAGGATCCGATACATATATTAAGTAACCTACACCATTCACATCTAAAACAATGTACTTAGGATTAATATCCACAATGTATCCATTTAGATATTCAAACATTTTTTAATTCATCCCATCTATTTAAATTTATTCCATAATATCGGTATGATGATTATCTTGTATACGTTTAAACATTTTTTCCATATCGGAATTAGAAAAGTGTACTAATACTGGTCGACCGTGTGGACAGTTAAATGGATTTTCCGCCTTACTTAACTTATCAATTAAAGCAATGGCTTGCTTTTTGTCTAAATGATGATTTGCTTTAATAGCTCGCTTACAACTCATCATAATAGCTGTCTTTAAGCGAAATTTACCTATCGATAACTTCTTATCATCTAAAATCCAATCAATCATTTCTTGAATAATTGACTTCTCTTGACCTTTTTTAAACCACGCTGGATGATGACGAATTATGAAACTATTAGAACCAAATTCTTCCAGTTCAATTCCTAAAGCATTTAATTTATCTATATTTTGATTAATTATTAAAGCATCAGAAGTTGAATAGTCCAGTACTATTGGAACTAGTAATTCTTGTTGACTAGCAGCTACTTCGCCAATCATTTTTCGATAATACTCATAATTAATTCTTTCCTGTGCAGCGTGTTGATCTAAAATATACATTCCATCTTTAGATTCAGCTAATAAATAAGTTCCGTGCATTTGACCAATATATAATAAGTTAGGAAAACGTCTTTCATTATCCTCATGTTGAATATTATCATTATGCTCATCAGAATGCTTTACAGTATGTTCGTAGTCATCAAAGATACCAACTGTTTCATTCGTATAACGAGTATCAAAATTTTTCATCATATCGGAATGTAAGTCTTCTTTTTGATAAATCATTACCGGTTGATGTTCTTTTACATTTTTTTCATCAGATGATTTATTCTGTTTTAATAATTTTTTATTATCATTAGAATTATTTTCGTCTTTAGCAAAATAATGAGTAGAAACATTATCTAATTGGAAACTTAGTTGGTCTGTATTTAAAGGCTTAGTTGATTTATTATTTGTTTTTTCATAAATGGCATCTGGTATTAAATTTTTAGGCTCCAAAGTTTTAAAAATAGTGTCTGATATTAAACTACATAACTGTTCTTCCTTACTAATTCGAACAGTTTGCTTAGTAGGATGGACATTAACGTCCAGTAAAAATGGATCTAAGTCAATTTTAATTACTGTCATTGGATAACGGCCAATCATCAATTTAGATCTATACCCTTCTAAAACTGACTTAGCAATATTATTGTTCTTAACATACCTACCGTTCATAATAATAGAGATATATTTTCTAGAAGCTCTTGTCATTTCGGGTAAACTAGTATAACCACTTATTTTAAAATCATAGTCGTTCATCGAAAACTTAATCATTTTTTTAACCGTATTAATTCCATAAATTCCGCCTATAACTTGTTGCAAATTACTACGGCCAGAAGTACGAACCAGTTCACGATTATTATGACGTAATGAAAATGATATATCTGAATGACCAAGAGAAATTTGGTTTACCACATCAGTTATTTTAGACAATTCTGTAGCTGGTGATTTCATATACTTAAGACGTGCTGGGGTATTGAAGAATAAATCAGATACTTCAACCGTTGTACCCTTTCTTGATTCTGCTGGAATACAATTTAATACCCTTCCACCTTTTATATCTATTTCCGTCCCATCACTACCAGTAGAAGTTTTAAGCTTTATATTCGATATAGATGCAATTGATGGTAAGGCTTCACCTCTAAAGCCAAGTGAACTAATTTTGAACAAATCTTTTCGATCATGAATTTTGCTGGTAGCGTGTCTTTTAAATGCTAACTTAACATCGTTGCTTTCAATTCCAGAACCATTATCAACTACTTTAATATACTGCAATCCAGCATCTTTAATATCGATATCAATTTCAGTACTACCCGCATCAATAGAATTTTCTATTAATTCTTTAACTACAGAAGCCGGTCGTTCAATAACTTCCCCAGCAGCTATTTGATCAGATAAAATTGATGATAGTTCATGAATCTTCGACATTATAGCACACCCCTATTTGTTTATTTCTTGTTTCCATTTATAAACTAAATTCATTACGTCCATCGGTGTTAGTGACATCAAATCAGCTTTCTTAATTTCTTCAATTACATCAGTATTTTTCAATTTATCAGCTTGTTGATTTGTTGTTACAGATTTTTGATTGAATAACTCTAGTTGATAATTATCTAAATCTACTTTAACATCATTTTTTTGATTATCGGATAAATCACTTGAATTATTATCAATACTTTTATCCTTAGATTCTAAGTGCGACAAAATATCACTAGCACGATTTAATAAATCGTCAGGCAATCCGGCTAGCTTAGCAACGTGAATTCCATAAGATTTGTCGGCAGCACCCTTTTCTACTTTATGCAAAAATACTAAATTGCCATCTTTTTCAGTTGCTCCCACATGCACATTTTGTAAATTTTTTAAAGATTTATCTAGAGCTGTAAGTTCATGGTAATGTGTAGAAAATAAAGTTTTAGCATGCAGATTATCATGAACATATTCAATAATTGACTGTGCCAAAGCCATTCCATCATAAGTAGCTGTTCCACGACCAATTTCATCAAACAAAATCAAACTATTAGGAGTTGCATTTTCAATTGCTGCATTAGATTCTTTCATTTCAACCATGAAAGTACTTTCTCCAGAAATTAAATCATCAGCGGCACCAATTCGAGTAAATATCTGATCAAAAATTGGCATTAAAGCTGACTTAGCAGGTACAAAACAACCAATTTGCGACATTATAACTGTTAAAGCTAGTTGACGCATATAAGTACTTTTACCTGACATATTAGGACCTGTAATCAATAATACATTGGTTGTCGAATCCATTATTACACTATTTGGTACATAGGTTTGGCGTCCCAAGACTTTTTCCACTACTGGATGACGTCCATCAATAATTTTCAAATCGTGTTCATCATTTAATTTAGGTTTAATGAAATGATAATCTTCAGAAACCGTTGCAAAACTTTGTAGCACATCTAAGCTAGATACTAAATCTGCTAAGTTTTGAATTCTTTGAATGGCATCTTTAACGATGTCTCTAATTTGAGTAAATAAATTATATTCTAATGTTTTAGACTTATCTTGTGCTTCTAAGATCAACGCTTCAGTTTTCTTTAATTCAGGTGTAGAAAATCGTTCAGCATTCGTTAAAGTTTGTTTTCTTTCATACTTATTTTCAGGTAACTTATCCAAATTAGCTTTAGTAACTTCAATATAGTAACCAAAAACTCGATTAAATCCTATTTTTAAATTATTAATACCTGTAGCAACGCGTTCTTTTTGCTCAAGTTCAGCTAACCAATGTTTTCCATTAGTCATAGCATCACGGTATTTATCTAATTGATTATCATAATTAGATTTTATTACATTTCCTTCAGTCACTGAAATTGGCGACTCATCATTAATTGAACGTTCAATTAAATCAACAACATCATCAATTGGGTCAATTTGATTATAAAAGTCGCCAAATATATTGCTATCCAATTCACCAATTACGTGCTTTAACTTAGGAATTTGACTCAATGAGGATTTCAATTGAATCAAGTCACGACCATTAACACTCCCAAATGATACTTTCCCAGCTAGTCTTTCTAAATCATACACTTCAGTTAAAATTTCTCTAATTTGACTACGTTCAAAATAACTATCTAAAAATGCTTCCACAAATTTTTGACGTTTTAAAATGTCATCTTTGTTAATTAAAGGTCGATTTAACCAACGTTTAAGTTTTCTGCCTCCCATAGCAGTTTTAGTTTCGTCAAGTAGCCATAAAAGAGTACCACTTTTCTTACCAGTGCGAATGTTTTTATTAATCTCTAAATTGTATTGAGAGTTATGATCTAATTTTAAAAAGTGAGCAGGTTGATACTCAATAACCTTTTGCATGTGTGAAAGATTACGTTTTTGAGTATTTAAAATATAAGTTAAAAGTCGATTCAAAACATCTTTTTCTAACTCATTATTAATATCTTGTAATAAATAACTCATTTCAGATTTAACATCAATTGAATGTTGATATGAAATTAAAATTCCTACTTTTTTAAGTAAATCAATTAGACTTTGTGGCACTTTAGGACCTAAAACAATTTCTTTAGTTTGTAAACTTAAGGTTTCGTTTAAAACACTTGAATTATTATTTAAAATACTTACTTTTAACTCACCTGTAGATAAATCAGCATAGGCAAATCCATATTGACCATTTGCATAGGAAAGTGCCGTTAAGTAGTTGTTATTTTTAGCATTGTCTGCTCCAGAATCAGTCTTAGTACCTGGAGTTACTAGTTGAGTAATTGCACGTTTTACCATTCCTTTAGCTGATTTAGGATCTTCCATTTGTTCACAAATAGCAACTTTATAGCCCTTATCAATTAAAATATCAATATAGTTTTGAACTGCTCGATGAGGTACTCCACACATTGGAATAGGATTTTTCGATTTATGACTACGAGAAGTTAAGGTTAATTCTAATAATTGTGATCCTTTAACTGCATCTTCATTAAACATTTCATAAAAATCACCTAATCGATAAAATAAAAAAGCATCTGGATATTGGTCTTTTATTTTTTGATATTGCTGCATCATAGGTGTTAGTTTACTTTTGTCTGTCAATTTAAATCTACCTTTCAACTAATTTTGATATGGTCGATCAGGATTAATCATAATTGTATTAATATGTGTAGCTTTTCCATCATTATTAATATCGATAACACATCCCGAAAGGATACCGCCTCCATCTTCTTCAACTTCAAATCGAGTAGGCATTTGTGTTTTAAAGCGATGAATAATATTTTTATATTTCATCCCTAAAACACCATCATATGGTCCACACATTCCAACATCTGTTAAAAATGCTGTACCATTACTTAAAATTCGATAGTCATTTGTTTGTACATGGGTATGTGTTCCAACTAAAGCTGATATTCTTCCATCTAAGTACATTGCCATTGCTTGTTTTTCGCTTGTAGTTTCAGCATGAAAATCAACAAATATGATATCTACTTGATTCTCTATTTGGTCCAGTAATTGATCAATTCTTTGAAATGGATCATCTAATGGGTCCATAAAAATTCTACCTTGTAAGTTAATAACCGCCATTTTTTTACCATTAATATTAACAATTGTATAACCATTTCCAGGTACATTCTTGCCTGGAAAATTTAAAGGACGAATTAAATTGGAAGTTTGAGAAATAAAACTAAATATTTCTTCATTATTCCAAGCATGATTACCTAAAGTTATTACATCAGCACCTGCAGACATAATCTGTTTATATACTTTTTTATTAATTCCTCGACCAAACGAAGTAGCGTTTTCTCCATTCACAATAGTTATTTGTGGTTTTAAATCTTTTTTTAAAGTAGGTAAATATTCATTAATCATTTTTACACCAATATTTCCTACAACATCACCAATAAATAAAACTTTCATGTTTTCCCCTATCTTTATTCATAATAACTATTATTTTACACTGTTTCTATAAAAATAAAAAAGGCCCTAAAAGACCTTTTTTACTTAGCATATTCAATTGATCTAACTTCACGTATAATTGTAACTTTAATATGTCCAGGATATTCCATATCCTTTTCAATTTTATTCTTAATATTGTGAGCTAAAACTACGGATTGAGTATCTGAAACCTTGTCAGATTTAACAATAACTCTAATTTCTCTACCCGCTTGAATAGCATAGCTTTTCTTAACATCATCAAAACTATCACTAATATTTTCCAGGCTCTCTAAGCGATGAACAAAACTTTCTAGTGATTTGCTCTTAGCTCCGGGTCTAGAAATAGCAATTTTGTTAGCGACTGAAACTAATTCCGAAATAATATATTTCGGTTTTTTAGCCTCATCTTCACATGCGATAGAATCAATAATTGTACTACTCTCATTGTATTTCTTGGCTAAATCGATACCAATTTCAATATGAGATCCATCAGTCTCATTATTGGTAGCTCTACCAATTTCGTGTAATAATCCTGCGCGTTTTGCTAATGTAACATCCTCACCAAGTTCAGCAGCTAATATTCCAGACAACTTTGCAACTTCGATTGAATGACTTAAAATGTTTCTTCCACGATAAATTTTAAATTTAAGTTGTCCAATTAGTTTGACCATTTCAGGATTTATAGAATGAATTCCTAAATCAAAGGTAACTTCTTCACCAATTTCTTGAATTTTATTAGAAAGATCTTTTTTACTCTTAGAAACCATTTCTTCAATTCGAGCCGGATGAATACGACCATCTTTAATAAGACCTTCTAAAGCCATCTTGGCTACTTCTCTTCTAATAGGATCAAAACCACTTAAAACAACTGCTTCTGGAGTATCATCAATTACTAAGTCAATTCCGGTTAACGTTTCAAAAGTACGAATATTTCGACCTTCGCGTCCAATAATTCTACCTTTCATATCATCATTAGGAAGATTTACAACTGATACAGTTGTTTCAGAAACTACGTCAGCAGCACATTGTTGAATTGCTTCAACTATTAAGTCTTTAGCGTTATCAGTAGCAGTTTTTTGAGCTTTATTATAACTATCTTTAATAATTTTAGCTCTTTCATCAGCTAGTTCTGACCTAGTTTCATTTAGCATAAGTTCTTTAGCTTCTTCTTTAGACAAAGCAGAAATTCTTTCTAACTCGGTTTGTCGTTGCTGGACAAGTGATTCCGCTTTTTGTTGCAGTTTATCTAGATTTTGTTGATCAGCAGTTAATTTATGTTCTTTACGGCTTAAAGCATCGTCACGTTTATCAAATGCATTATCTTTTCGATCTAAAGCATCTTCACGTTGAATTAAACGATCTTCTTGTTTTTGAAGTTCATTACGACGTTCTTTAAGTTCCTTTTCAACATTAGCTCGATAAGCACTACTCTTTTCCTTAGCTTCTAAAATAGCTTCTTTAGCTGAGGTATTAGCTTGATGTTTAGCTTTTTCTAAAATATCTTTAGCATTAGTATGTGCTTCATCCAAGCGTTTATTAATTAACTTTTGATGTATAAAATATCCTAATACAAAACCACAAACAATAGCGATGATTGCGAGGATTAAATTGGAAATACCCATTATTTCACCTCCGCATCATCAAAAATAATATATAAGATCATATTTTTAAGATGTCATTTAAATTATTAACACTATTACATTTTAAGTTTTAGCACGAGCGCTGTCAACTTATGTATCACACTTAATTAAAAGTAGCTAAAGCAAAATAAAAAGAATGGAATTAAATTCCATTCTTTTTATTTTTTATCGTCTTTTTTAGAGTTATTACTTTTAGGTGCTTCAGAATCTTTTTTAGACTCAGTATCTTCTTCCATTCCATAAGCAACTCTAACTTTGTGGTTAATTTCTTGTTCAATTTCAGGATTATCTGCTAGATATTGTTTAGCATTTTCACGACCTTGACCAATTCTAGCTTCACCATAAGAATACCATGATCCAGACTTATTAATGATGTCTTTGTCAACAGCCATATCAACTAGTTCACCTGTTTGTGAAACACCATGTCCATACATTATGTCTACTTCAGCACGTTTAAAAGGAGGAGCTACCTTATTTTTAGCAACTTTAATTTTAGTACGGTTACCAATAATATCAGTGCCATCTTTTATTTGTTCAGCTCTACGAATCTCTAATCTGATTGTAGAATAGAATTTAAGTGCTCGTCCACCAGGAGTTGTTTCAGGATTACCAAACATCACACCAACTTTTTCACGAATCTGATTAATAAATAAAGCAATTGTTTTAGTTTTATTTATTGAACCTGAAAGTTTTCTTAATGCTTGTGACATTAGCCTAGCCTGCAATCCAACGTGAGCATCACCCATTTCACCTTCAATTTCAGCTCTAGGTACTAATGCAGCAACTGAATCCACAACTACTATGTCAATAGCACCACTTGATACTAGGGCATCCGTAATTTGAAGACCTTGTTCACCTGTGTCAGGTTGTGACAATAATAAATCCTCAATGTTAACACCTAAATTAGTAGCATATACTGGATCTAAAGCATTTTCAGCATCTATATATGCAGCAGTGCCTCCACGTTTTTGTACTTCCGCTACAGCTTGTAAAGCAATGGTAGTTTTACCAGAACTTTCTGGGCCATATATTTCAACAATTCGACCTCTAGGATATCCACCGACACCCAAAGCATTATCCAATGCTAAAGACCCAGTAGGGATTGTAGAAATTCTAGTATCCCCACGATCGCCCATTCTCATTATGGAACCCTTACCAAATTCTTTTTCTATTCTTTTTAGAGCCCCATCTAAAGCAGCTTTACGTTCATCAGCCATTAACTTACCTCCTCATTCATAACTTTAACAGTATCATATACTATACTAATGTATTGAGTAAAAATCAAGAAAAAAGGGAACAAAAGTTCGCTTAATTATTTATGATTTTTTCGATTAAATTTAATCCAGCTAATACTGATTTTAAACGAACTGTGTCTCTATCTCCATCAAAATTAAAGAGTTGGCTAGTTACGCTATCTTTATAAGCTACTCCGATATAGACTGTTCCTGCTAATTGATTTTCTAATTTATCAGGACCAGCAACTCCAGTAAATGAAACTGATAAATCAGTTTGCATAATTTCTTGAGATTTTTTAGCCATTTGTTTGGCTGTTTCAGCAGAAACAACTCCATACTCATTCACAATATTTTTAGGAACTCCTAAGAGCTTTACTTTTGCATCGTTAGAGTATGTAACAAAACCACCACTAAATATTTTAGAAACACCTGATACTTCACCTAAAACTTCTTGAAATAATCCTGCTGTTAAACTTTCAGCAGCAGTAATTGAAATATTATCATTAATTAATTTCCTAATTACTTTTTTATCAATATTAGTTATCAAAAAATATCATCCTTACTAAAATACATTCATTAAAATATACGAATTTAATCAGCTAAACAATTTTAAAATGAGTCTGAGAAAACATCTTTATTTTTAATAAAATAATCTACTCCGGAATATACGGTAAAGAACAAACAAATATATAGCAAAATAAGTCCCATAGAAATATTTATAGCTGCAAAAAATACATTATTTAACAGCAATAAAATAATTGAAAACATTTGTGTAGCAGTCTTGATTTTTCCTGGCCATGCAGCAGCTAAAACTTCACCATCATTTTCTACTATTATCAATCTTAATCCAGTGACTGCTAATTCTCTACATACAATTATTGATGCAACCCAAGCCGGAACTTGACCCAAAGCTACCAAGGCAATAAAAGCTGACATAACAATCATTTTATCTGCTAATGGATCAGCAAATTTACCAAAGTTAGTAACTAAATGTTGTCTACGAGCAATTTGTCCATCTAAAAAGTCAGTAATTGAAGCAGCAGCAAAAATTACAGCTGCGATTATTTGAGTAACAGGTAACATGGTTCCAGCTATAATAACTGTTCCCCAATTAAATGGGTAAGCTAGTATCAAAATAAAAACAGGAATTAAAAAAATACGTAGTAATGTTAATTTATTTGGTAGGTTCATTTATATTTATCTCCAATATCTAATATATTAAAAAAGAGGCTTAAAAAGCCCCTTTTATTATTTAAATTGTACTTTTACAGTTTGAACTTGAGCACTATCACTGTGAATTGGAAGCTTTTCACCATTGATAGATATTTTAGTTGCAGGGGAATTTCCTAAGTTAATAGTAACTTCTTTATCGTCCTTAGATAATTTGATTTTATTACCAGCATTAGGCATCAAAGCACCAGAATAAAGCGTCTTACCATTTGATGTGGCAGATATCCAAGCTCTACTAGTACTACTTAACTTAATTTTGCTTTTATCAACATTAGTTGAAACGCTGTAAACATTTGAACCACTAGTACTATCAGTTTTTTTAATAGTTGTTTTGTTTTCAGAAGTTTCTTTTTTGCTAGTCTTGTCTTTATCTTTAGAAGCACTATTCTTAGATTCACTCACTTGAGATGAACCGCTTACTGAAATAGAAGATTTATTAATTGAAGAATCCGAATGATTATTTGTCTTAGCTACGGCTATCCAAATAACAAATATAACTACTAAAACTATTAAAACAATAGCAGCAGTCGGACCATATTTTCTAACAAGAGCAAACTTGTCATCTTCTTGTCTTTGAGAAGCTCGTGAAGCTATTTTATCATCAGAAACTTGCTCAACATATTCAGGTGAATTAGTATTTGGCAAATCATTATCATAACTATTTAACAATTCAAAACCATTTAATCCAACAGCATCAGCAAATTGTTTTATAAATGCTCGTACATAAAAGTCACCCGGTAACTCATCAAAATTATTTTCTTCAATAGCTACTAGATATCTTTTTTGAATTTTGGTATTTTTTTGTAAATCGTCAATAGTTAAATTTTTATCTTCTCTGGCTTTTTTTAAAGTCTGTCCAATATTCTTTTTACTTGTGTTTTTATCATTATCCATAAAGAACTACTCCAGTTAAAATAAGAATTTTTATACATTTAATAGTATATCATACCCTAAAAAAAATATTTAAATGAATTATTTTTTAGGAGTTATTATATTAGTAACTATATTGTTCTCATTAATAAATTTTTTTGCACATTCTTTTAAATATTCCAATGTCATATCATTAATTATAGAAATTTCATCATATAAATTAGTATAATTATTAGCTTTATTACCTAAGTTGTTAGCAATCGCTTCAATGGAATTCATCATAGAAATATGCTGACCTAATTCTTCTTTTTTTATTAATTCAAAGTCTGATTCTAAGTTATCTAGTTTAGAACTTGCATTTAGTAAAATACTTTTAATTTCATTTATAAATCGATCTGGATCATCAGTGTCACCAGCAAGTAATCCAAAATTATAGTATTTCTCATATTCAAAAGTAAAACCAAATGTATCATCAATTATTCCTTCATCATAAAGTTTATTATAATTATTTGAACTTTCCGAAAATAATAATTCTAATAACAATGAAACTCCTATTTCATATTTTACATCTAATTGTTTTGAGGGAGTTCCTTTAATACCAATAGCAACCTTATTTCTAGATACATTCATATTTTGTTTAGAATTAACAATTATTTTTTGAGAAGTTGGAATTACATTATTGATTTCATGATAATCATTAAAACTTTTGTGATTTTGATTATTATTAATCCATGTCATTACATCTTCAACACTCATATTTCCAACAATATTTAGTTGCATATTTCCAGGTTGGTAAAATGTATCATAAGCAGTATATAAATCTTTAGCAGTTATATTGTCAATTGATTCAACTGTTCCTGCAATGTCCACATTAAGTGGGAAATCTGGATACATTTTACTGACTGTACCAAAAAACATAACTGCGTCAGGATCATCGTCATACATACTAATTTCTTGACCTATTATTCCCTTTTCTTTCTCCACTTTGCTTTTAGTAAAATAAGGTTGCTGTACAAAATCTAGTAAAATGTTAATATTTTCCTTTAAACTGTCTACGCAAGAAAATAAATAACTAGTCTTAGTAAAACTAGTAAAGGCATTGGAAGAAGCTCCCGTTTTTGAAAATAGATCAAATGCATCATAATCTTTTTTATCGAACATTTTATGTTCTAAAAAATGTGCGATTCCTGCAGGCAATTCAACAGGTTCAGTTTTACCATAAGGAATAAATTTATTACTAATAGAACCATAGTTAGTAGATAAAGTAGCGTATGTTTTATGAAAATCTTTTTTTGGTACTAAAACTACTTTTAATCCATTATCTAAAGTTTCGTAATAAATATTTTCATTATAGTTATCGTATTTTTTGTTAATCATTTAATTTTTTACCCTCCAAAAAGAAAATAGACTTTAAATTAACTAACTTAGCAACATTCATAATATCTTCTCTTTGAACAGCTAATATTTTCTCTTTCCAATCTTCAAAAGTACTTTTTCTACCCAGTAAATTGTTTATAAACTGTTGCTCTAACATTTTTCTAGGACTATCTAACAGGTTAAGTCTGGCATTAATAAGTTCATGTTGTATATGCTCAAGTAATTCTACACTAAAATTGCCATTTTTAATTTCTTCTAGTTGCTTATTTATTAGATCAATTACTTTATCTTTATCATTCGACTTAATTCCAGATTGAACACTTATAAGTCCATTTATAGCATTAAAGCTACTACTTGCATAATAAGCTAAACTAAATTTTTCTCTTACAACTTTAAAGAGCTTAGACTGAGGAGTTCCACCAAAAATAGCATTGAAAATAATTACTGCATATACTTTGGAATCATTATAATTAATTGGAACGGAATATCCTAGATTTAACTTACCTTGATTTACAGCTTGAATTTCTGTGAGCTTTTTAATGTCACTATTTAATTGCTTATATGGTCTTAGTGATAAGCTATCGTTTCGATCAGAAAAACGATAGTTTTTAAACTGATTAAAGACATCACTAGTATCAAAATCGCCAATAATAGAAAAAATAATATTATCATTTTTAATTGAATTTTGATAATATTCAAAAGTTTCTTTAGAAGTTAAATCATTATATTGATTTAAATCACCAAATATAATTTTCCCACGATTTAAATCATCACCAAAAAATAACTCTTTAGATTTTAAAGCTGCATAATATTGTTTATCATCACCAATGGAAGATAAATATTTTAAAATATTTTGCTTTTGAATATTAAAAGTTTTATTATCAAAAGCTTCGTTTTTTATATTTGGTTTTAATAACACATTCATCATAAATTCAATTGCTTCGCCTACGTTATTAGGTTTACCTGGTAAATAGTTAGCATTAGGGAAGCTTAAAATAATTCTTAGAATATGCAAATTACCATATCGAATAACGTTAGTACCAAATGATGCTCCATACATTTTAGAAAGCTGTTTAGCCAGCGCTGACTGGGTTTTATATTTCGAATTATTAGTTTCTAATAACTCAGCTAAAATATATCTTTTAGCAAAATTATTAAAATCTGCTTCTGCAAGTAAATCACAAGTTAAAGTTATTGTTTTAAATTTTTTTGTTGGCGTCATGTATAATTTCACGCCATTAGCTAATTGCTTTTGCAAATAAATTCCTCCACTATTTTAATAACGGTGATTCGTAATTCTTACCAAACCATTTTTGACATATTCTTTTAAGTTCACCATTTTTAGCTATTTTATTTAGTCCTTTATTGATTGCGTTGGTCATTTCATCATCATCTTTACGAACTCCAACAGCAAAGTATTCTTTAGGGAAGTCACTATGAACTATTGAAAAATCATTAGGATTTTTTTGATGATTAACATAATAATTAGCATAAGTACTATCAATAAGCAAACCATCAATTCTTTTGCTACTTAGATCAATAAAAGCATTAGTAAATGAATTGTATAATACTGGACTTTGGTTTTTTATATACTGTTTTAAAAGTTTAGGATTATTGTTAAGCTCATTGAGTCCAGAAGAACCCGCCTGCACTCCCAAAGTTTTACCATGCATTTCATTTAAAGAACTAATATTAGATTTTTTCATTGTAACTAAAACTTGGTCATTAGATAAATAAGGTTCAGTAAAATTAACCACTTTTTTTCTTTGACTGTTAATAGAAAATCCATTCCAAATAAGATCAATTGTCTTATTTCTTAATTCAGTAACATTCATTGACCAATCAATTGGTTGAAAAACTGGTTTTATATTGTACTGCTTAAATACAGCTTTTGCCACATCTACATCAAAGCCTGTAATGTTACCTTGCTGATTTTCATATCCCATAGGCACAAAAGTAGCATCTAAACCAATTACCACCTTATGTTGTTGTTTAATATGATTCCAGCTATTTTTATCATTACTATTAATTGAACACGCAGAAAGAGTAACTGTAAATAATATAAGCATCGAAAACATTAAAATTTTTTTGATTTTATCTGTATACAAATTTTTCCCTCCAAGTAAAAAACATTTATGGTAAAGGTTTTACTGTAATAATGTCGTCTGCAACTTGCTTAGCAAAGTCCATGTCATGAGTTACAACAATTTGCATAATATTATTCGATTTAAGTTGATTAAGAATTTTACCAACTTCCTCGCTTAATTTAGGATCTAGCGCTGAGGTAGGTTCATCATAACAGATTATTTTAGGACTCATCGCTAATGTTCTTACTATAGCTACTCTTTGTTTTTGACCACCTGATAATTGATATGGATATAATTTTTCCTTTCCGCTTAAATTTAAAGTACGAATTAATTTTTTAGCTTTTTTTATAGCTTCTTCTTTACTTAATTTTAAAACTAATTGTGGAGCTAAAATAACGTTTTCCATTACTGTAAGATTAGGAAATAGGCCGAAATCTTGAGAAACAAGACCAATTGTTGATTTTTTATCGTTTGCATTGGTCGGATTAAATTTATTATTATTTAAATAAAATTCACCACTATCAGCACTTTCTAATCCTGTTAAACACCTTAACAAAGTAGATTTACCAGCTCCTGATGGTCCAACAATACATAATATTTTATTATTTGGAACTTCTAAACTAAAATTACCAATAATTTGTTTATCATTAAACTTTTTTGAAATGTTGATGGCTCGAAACATCTAAACCCCTCCTTATCTCCAAGAACTATAATATTTTTCTATTCTTCTTAAAACAACAGTACATAAGGCTGTTAACAATAAATAAATTAAAGCTACTAAAATAAGTGGTAGCAGTGTTACGTCACGAGCAGTTGCAATGTTTCCAGCTTGTAGTAAATCACCTATTCCAATTACATAGACTAATGAAGAATCCTTAACTAAGTTAATAACCTCATTTCCAATAGATGGAATTACAATTTTTAAAACTTGTGGAATAATAACTTTTCTAGTAGTTTGCCATGAATTCAATCCTAACATTGATGCACTTTCATACTGACTTTTAGGAATAGACTGAAAGCCACCTCTAAATATTTCAGCAAAGTAAGCAGCATAGTTTAAAGAAAAAGCAACAAGTGCTGCGTCATATCTTTGAAATACAATGCCAATTATTGGTAAACCATAAAAAACAAATATTAATTGCAATAGTAAGGGAGTTCCACGCATTAACCAAATATAAAATTCAATTAATTGTTTAATAGAAAATATTTTTAACATTTTTTTGTTAGTAAATTTTGAAGTTAAACCTAAAGATAGGATAATTCCCAATGGAATAGAAATTATTAAAGTCCAAAAGAACACTTTTAACGTTATTAATGCTCCGGATAGTAATGAGGGCATTATGTTTATGATGTAGTCCACAAAAATCATCTCCTAATTATTAATTTAAATAAAAAGATCCCTTTAGAAAAAATCTAAAAGGACGTTATACCGCGGTTCCACCTAATTTCCTAATTTATTCACATAAATTAGCTTAAAGAGTTATTAAATAAAAAAACTCTTAAGCAAATTAATGCTTAAGAGGACGACAAAGTCGTGGTTCCACCCCGTTTTTATTTACTACTCACATAGTAAAACTCAACAAGTTTTCTAATAACTCGAAAGATAACGGAATTAACCGACATTTCCTAATAATTTAAACGTTCAGAAACATAACTCACAGACGTGAATCTATCCATAAAAGTGCTTAAATCTCAGCAACATAAGCTCTCTGTGTACTTTACTATGAAAAGAAATCTGTTCAAAGTATTTAAAACTATTTTAGTAAAGCATAAACTATTATTAATTTTAAATCAAGCTATTTATCGTGACCAAATAAATGTGAAATACGATACCATAATCCCTGCTTAGTTTCTCTTTCAATCTTCATTAAAGGAACTGTTTCACCTTCGAGTCGTCTAGCAATATTTCTATATCCATTAGCTGCTTTATTGTTATCATCCATTACAATAGATTTTCCATGATTTGAAGTACTTATAACTTTATCATCATCCAACACAATACCTAACAATTCAATACCTAAATGTCTAGTTATTTCGTCTACATCCATAGCATTTCCTTGTTCGATAATAGCTGGTCGAATACGATTAATAATAAGTTTAGGATTTTCCTTTAAAGAATATTTTTCCAATAAACCAATTACACGATCTGCATCTCGTACAGCTGAAATTTCCGGAGTTGTAACAATAATAGAACCATCTGCACCTGCTATAGAATTAACAAATCCCTGTTCAATCCCAGCGGGACAATCAATAAAAACATAATCAAAATCCATTTTTATCTCATCCACTATCGACTTAACTTGATGCTCACTTAAGGAATTTTTATCGGTGCTTTGAGCGGCAGGTAAAAGATATAACATATCATTAAAACGTTTATCTTTTACTAACGCTTGAAAAAGTTTAACTTTTTTATTAACAACATCTAAAATATCATACATAATTCTATTCTCTAAACCTAAAACTACGTCCAAGTTTCTTAATCCTATATCTAAATCTATCAAACATACTCTTTTACCCATTAAGGCTAAAGCAATTCCTATATTCGCAGTAGAGGTAGTTTTTCCTACTCCACCCTTACCAGATGTTATAACGATGGCCTTACCCATTTTAAATTCCCCCTATCTTATTAAAAAATTTTGGATTAATTTGACTTAAATTATTTATTTTGCCATAACTTATAACATGAAAATCATTAACATAAACTACTGAATCGTAAAAATTATTAATGTACTTAACATCATCTATAACTTCAAACTGTTCTCCAACTCTAACTTGCTGGGACTTAAAAACATTTCCTATAATAATTTTATCTTCATTATTAGGAAATCCTGCTTGAACAACACCATTACTATAACCCATTAAATAAATATTTCCAGAAGATATTAATTTACCACCTTTATGAATTTTGCCAAGAAACAAAACATCCCCATCAATAAAAACATCTTGACCATTTCTTATTACTTTATCCAACATTTTTACAGAATTTTCTTTAATCATTTCATTAGCTTCATTTAGAGTAATAGTTTTAGAAATAAATTTACCTATTAAAATGTTTTCATAGTTATTAGTTAATTTTCTTATTTTTCGCTTTTCATCATCTGAAAGTATTCTCAATCCAGAATTAATATTAATACGTAAATTTTTTTTCATCGATGAATTATTAAAGCTTATTTTATCTATAAGTATTTTTAAATCACTAATTATGTCATTAATACTGAACTTATCATTAATAACTATTTCATAACCTTCGTTATTTCCCTTTAAAACTGCTGAACGCATTGATATAAGTAACTCCTTAACATTATTTTAGTTTATCAAATAGAGATTGTATAGGTATATATAAAATTATCAAGAATGCTAAATTAATCACTAATGTTGGACCTAAAACATATACTAAGTAAAAGCTCCAAGACATATTAGTCAAACTTTCTAAACGATTGGCCAATAAAGATAGTGAATAAATCATTGTTATATCAATAAAATATATTAAAAAAGCACTAATAATATTTAGTGGAAGATGTTTATATATCCACCTACTAAAGTAGATAGCTAGAGGAAATATAAAAGTATATACTCCCAAAAACCCCATATAGAATAGATCAATTATAATACCTGCTAACATTGCCCACAATTCATAGTGAATTTCATCATCATTTATAAAAAACATAGTTAAAAAAATCCATAAAAACGATAAATTAGGCACTGCATGAAAAGATAGACTTGCTCCAAAGATAGAAAATATAGATCCATCTAAAAAAATAGATATAAGCATTCCAATTGGAAAAACGTATTTAAAAGCAGTATTCCTTAGCAAGTTATTCACCTCTAATTGTCTCTGATTGCTACACTAACAACTTGCAAGTTGTTCATATCGGCAGCTGGTTTGATATATATTTTAGAAGAAAGTCCATAATCATCAGATGATTTTTTTACTACCGTTCCTACATATATACCTTTAGGTGTAACGCCACCTAATCCACTTGTTGAAACTTTATCGCCAGGCTTTAATTTAATTTTATTAGTTATATTACCCATTTCAATAAGATTCTTTTGACGACTATAACCAGTTATTATCCCATTAACAACTTGATTTTTCTTATTTGTAATTTGAATAGCAAATCGATCAGCAGAATCTGCTGTATTAGTAATTAATCCAACTTTACTATTAGTTTTATTAACTTCAGTTACTCGACCAATAAGTCCTTTTCCACCAAGTACTGCCATATTTTTTTGCACTCCGGCACTTTGACCTTTATTTATAATAATTTGTTGTTCCCAAGCGGATGGTGATCTAGTAATAACTGCTGAATTGATAATTTTGTAGTCAGTTAAAGTTTTACCAACATTTAATTGACGCTTTAACTGTTTATTTTCATCTTCTAATGTTTGATTACGAACTAATGTCGAAGCGACTTTTTGAACCTGTGGTTTTAACCTTTGATTTTCATCGTAAGCATCAAACAATTCACCTATATTGCTAGCACCGCTATGAATAGCATTAGCAGGCACCGCAATAATGCTAGTTCCAAATCCAGCAATATCATTGCCAAATTGTTGAATTAACGGTGGCGTAGCTTTGTTATTACGCACAGCAACGGAAAAAGTCATGAAACCAAAGCTTAATATTATACAAACTACCACTATTACTAACTTTCGGTTAGAAAAAAACTTGTTCATAATTAAGCATTCCTCCATATGTATAATAAATAAGCAGGAAGTCATCCTTCCCGCTTGTTATTATTTTTTCTTCATTACGTCAATACTTTTTAGTGATTCACCAGTTCCAATTGCTACACAATCAAGCGGATCTTTAGCGATAGAAACGGGAACTTTAGTTGCATCTGAAATTACTTGAGGCAAGTTTTTAAGTAAAGCTCCACCACCAGTAAGAACAATTCCATGGTCAATAACATCAGCTGAAATTTCAGGAGATGTTTCTTCTAAAGTTTCTTTAACTGTACTTATAATCTCTTGAATAGGTTCTTCAATAGCATGTGCAACATCTTCAGCAGATATTTCTACACTCTTAGGTAAACCTGTAAGTAGATATCTACCGCGAATAGTAACTCCTTCAATGTCTTTAGCACCTTCTAATGATGCTGAACCAATATCCCATTTTAGTTTTTCAGCAGTTCTTTCACCTATTAATAAATTATAATGCTTTCTTATATAAGTAGAAATAGCATCATTAAGTTTATCACCGGCTACTCTAACTGAACGGCTGGAAACAATTCCACCAAGAGAAATAGTGGCAACATCAGTAGTACCACCACCAATATCAACGACCATGCTTCCAGTAGGATCCATAATAGGTAGTCCCGCTCCAATAGCTGCTGCAAAAGGTTCTTCAATAACATATGCATCACGAGCTCCAGCAACTCTAGTAGCATCTATAACTGCTCGTTTTTCAACTGCAGTTATCCCACTTGGCACACAAACCATAACATATGGTTTACCTGCTGATTTACCAATAGTTTTATTAATATAATATTTTAACATTGCAACGGTTGTATCATAATCAGCAATTACACCGTCTTTCATTGGACGAATAGCAGCAATACTTGCTGGTGTACGACCAATCATATCTCTAGCTTCAGTACCTACTGAAACGATTTCGCCTGTTTTAGTGTTTTTAGCAACAACAGAGGGCTCTCTTAACACGATTTGTTTACCATCAACGTAAACATTTGTGTTAGCTGTTCCTAAATCAATTCCTATATTTTTAGTTCCAAATCCAAACACAATTATTTCATCCCTTCATAATCATTACTCAAAAATGATTATTTTTCATACTGTGATAATTATATCATAAAATAATTATTAAAAATAAAAACTAAACAATCAATAATAAATTTACTTAAAAAATCTTCTTACATCCGAGATAAAGTATAAAGATCCCGTGATAATTAAAACATCTTCGTCACTCATTTGGCTAGTAGTTATAGCAATTGCTAGTTGCCAATTTGCAATAAAGTCAACTGAATCGTTATTCAATTGAGTTGTTAGTTTTTCTAAATCAGCAGCTTTCCGATTTCCAACTCCTTCAAATTCAGTCAAAATAAGGTGTAAGTTTTTAATCTTAAGTAAAAGTTTAATCATTTTAATGTATTGTTTGTCAGCTAATACTGCAAGTATAATATAAACTTCTTTATCATCAAAGTGGTTATTGATTAATTTTGTTAATTCTTTAACTGCTGGTTCATTATGTGCACCATCAATTACTATCATTGGTGAACTATTCAGTTCTTCAAATCTTCCAGCCCACCTGGTATTTAATAATCCCTGCTTTATATCAACAACACTTATGTGCCTTTTTAATATTATTTGATATGTTAGATATGCTTGTAAAGCACAAGCAGCATTATGAATTTGATAATCACCTAACATTTTAATTTTAATATCAGATACTTTTAAAATACCATTATTAAAATCAAATTTTTCTAACCATCCTGAAGAATATTTTTTAGTAACTTTAAATGTTTTAGATAAAACATCAATCGAACTATTGTTTTTTTGAGCAGCTTTTTCAACAACATTTAAAGCATCATCTGGTAAATTTCCAACTACTACTGGTACTTTTGGCTTAATTATACCTGCTTTTTGACTTGCAATTTCTGATAAACTATCTCCTAATATTTTCATATGATCATATCCAATGGTAGTTATCACTGAAACCTTAGGCGTAAAAACATTGGTAGAATCTAAAATCCCACCAATACCTACTTCTACAATTACTACATCAACCGGGTTATCAGCAAAATATTTAAACATCATAGCTGTAATAATTTCAAATTCAGTAGGTGCTTGCAAACCCATTTTAATATCTAATTCATCAACAATCGGTTTGATATTTTCTACTAAACTAACTAAATCACTGTCGCTAATTTGCTCACCATTCACACTAATTCTTTCATTAAATCTAACAATAAACGGCGAAGTAAATGTACCCACACTGTGTCCTGAAGCTTGGAATAAGTTTCTTAAAAAAGAAACCGTAGAACCCTTTCCATTAGTACCAGCAACATGAATCGCATTTATTTTATCTTGAGGATTTCCTAAAATCGATAGTAGCAATTTAATTGTATTTAAGTCCGGATGTTTTTTAAATTTTTTTCTACCATGGATATATTGAAGCGCTTCATCATAGTTCATATTATTTCCTTTCAAAAAAGTACCGAACATAAAATGCTCGGTACTTTTTAGTTTATATTATTGTTGAGCCTTAATATCAGCTAATCTTTGCTTAGCGGCATTTAATTTAGATTGATTATCTAATTGTTTTTCTTTTTCGGCATTTACTACTTGTTCAGGCGCGTTGTTAACAAATTTTTCATTTGAAAGTTTCTTTTCAGCACGTTGAACTTCAAAGGTATAATTTTCTATATCTTTTTGAATTTTAGCGATTTCTTCATTCAAATCTACTAATTCAGCCAACGGAATATTAATTTCTGCATCTGTAATAATTCCAGTCATTGCTAACTTAGGAGTTTCAATGTCAGAACCAATTTGTAATTCCTTTGGATGACAGAAACGATCAATATAATGTTGGTTGTTTTCAAACATTGATTTTAATTCTTCATTTTCAGTTTTAATTAGAATATCAACTGAAGATGACATTGGAGCATTAGCTTTAGCACGAATATTTCTTACAACCTTAATTAGATCAATAAGATTAGACATTTCTTTTTCGGCTGTTTCATCATCAAATTTTTCATTAGCTACTGGATATGGGGCAACCACTAAAGATTTACCTTCATGTGGCATAGATAACCATATCTTTTCAGTAACAAATGGCATGATTGGATGCATCAATTTCAAAATTTTATCTAAAACATAAGCTAATACATTTCTAGTATTTTCTTTAGCATTTTGATCTGAACCATTTAGAGTTTCTTTACTCATTTCAATATACCAGTCACAAAAATCATTCCAGATGAAATCATACATAGCACGACCGGCTTCACCAAAATTAAATTTATCAAAATAATCAGTAACTTGTGAAACTGTTTTATTTAATTTACTCAAAATCCAACGGTCAGCTAAATTCCATTCGCTTTTATCTGGCAATTGAGGCTTACTCATATCACCTAAGTTCATGATTACATAACGACTAGCATTCCAGATTTTGTTAATGAAGTTCCAAGCAGATTCTATCTTGTCATAACTAAAACGAACATCTTGTCCAGCAGTATTACCAGTTGATAAGAACCAACGAAGTGAGTCTACACCATACTTGTCAATAACATCCATTGGATCAATACCGTTACCCAATGACTTACTCATTTTACGACCCTGGGCATCGCGCATTAATCCATGAATTAAAACATGTTTAAATGGACGTTTCCCTGTGAAAGTAAGACTTTGGAAAATCATTCTAGAAACCCAGAAGAAAATAATGTCATAACCAGTAACTAAAGTGTTAGTTGGGAAGTAACGTTTGAAGTCTTCGGAATCAGCATCTGGCCAACCTAAAGTTGAAAATGGCCATAATGCTGATGAGAACCAAGTATCTAAAACATCTGGATCTTGTTCCCAATTTTCAGCATCCTTCGGAGCTTCCATACCTACATACATTTCACCAGATTTTTTATTGTACCAAGCTGGAATTCGGTGACCCCACCATAATTGTCTAGAAATAACCCAATCATGTATATTGTCCATCCATTGAGTAAAGGTATTTTCAAATCTTTCTGGGACAAAGTTTACTTTATCATCTGTTTTTTGATTTTCTAATGAACGTTCTGCCAATGGTTTCATCTTAACAAACCATTGAGTAGATAGACGTGATTCAACTTGAACTCCAGTTCTTTCAGAATGGCCTACTGAGTGAACAATTGGATCAATTTTAATAATAAAACCATCTTTTTGTAAATCATCTACCATAGCTTTTCTAGCAGCAAATCTGTCTAATCCTTCATATTTACCAGCATTAGAATTCATGGTAGCATCACCATTCATAGTATTAATTCTTTCTAAGTCATGGCGATTACCAACTTTGAAGTCATTAGGATCATGAGCTGGTGTAATTTTAACCATTCCAGTTCCAAAATCCTTATCAACGTATTGATCAGCAATGATTGGAATCTCACGATTAACTAATGGCACTAAAATCTTTTTACCAACGATGTCTTTATATCTTTCATCATCAGGATTTACAGCTACAGCAACATCCCCAAACATGGTTTCAGGTCTAGTAGTTGCAATTTCAATAAAGTCTTTACCATTAAAAGTAGTTCCATCAGTAAATGGATATTTAACATGGTAAAAAGCACCTTTGTCATCTTTATGAATAACTTCAATATCAGATAATGCAGTTTGTGCTTGTGGATCCCAGTTAATAATATATTCACCACGATAAATTAATCCTTGATTATATAAATCAACAAAGACCTTACGTACCGCTTCAGATAGACCATCGTCTAAAGTAAATCTTTCACGGCTATAGTCCAATGATAAACCTAATTTACCCCATTGCTTTTTAATGGTTGCAGCATAGTCATCTTTCCATTCCCATACTTTATCAACGAATTTTTCACGACCTAAATCGTATCTAGTAATGCCATCTTCACGTAATTTAGCTTCAACTTTAGCCTGAGTAGCGATTCCAGCATGATCCATTCCGGGTACCCAAACAGTATCATAGCCTTGCATTCTCTTTTGTCTAATAATCATATCTTGTAAAGTGGTGTCCCAAGCATGACCTAGGTGAAGTTTTCCTGTAACGTTAGGTGGTGGCAAAACAATTGAATATGGTTTTGCTTTTTTATCACCACTAGGTTTAAACACATCTTCTTCTAACCATTTTTCATATCGACCAGCTTCAACAGCACTATGGTCATATTTAGTTGACATTTCTATTTCTTTAGCCATTTATAAAGCCTCCCATACTTTTTTGTAATAAAAAAAGTGCTTCATCCCTGCATAGGACGAAACACTTCGCGGTACCACCTAAATTAAAATGTTCAAAACATTTTCACTCATTTATCAAGTAACGGATGATTTTATCCGGATACACCTAATTATTCAGCATACCAGCTCACAAGTTACTTTCACAAATAAAAACGTAAAATCTCACAGCAAATGATTTTATTTCTGAACAATTTTTAGATGTTACTATCTTGATCTAAGCTTTTTTATTATAAGTTAATATTATCTAAATTTAATAAACTAGTCAACATTAATTTAATTTTTCCACAAATGCTAAAACTTCTTCATAGTTTGGTTCAGAGGCAATTTCTGGGACAATTTGTCTATAAATAATTTTACCACTATCATCAATAATAAATATAACTCTAGCTAGTACACCCATGTTTTCTAAATAAGTTCCGGTTTCATATCCAAATGATAATTCTACATCTGAAAGTAGTTTTATATTAGAAACACCCTTAGCAGCACACCAGTTAGCCTGCTGTTCAACTGTGTTATTAGATATAGTTATAAAGTTAAAGTTTTTAAATTTATCCGCTTGTTGATTAAATTTTTTAGTTTCAATACTGCAAATTCCGCTATCAATATCTGGAACTACACTAATTACAGTTTGTTTACCAATAATATCTGCAGTTTTAACGATTTTATTATCTGAATTTTTTACCTTGAATTTAGGTAATTGGTCACCAACATCTGGTAATTTCCCAACTAGTTTTTGAGGTTTACCTTGAAACATAATTTCCATGATGTTACACCTTCTTAGTTATTTTTACTTAATGATATATAAATATCTTGCATATGTAAAACAAAAGACCCACCACATGGATGAGTCTTACTTATAATTAATCTTTATGACTAATTACAATTTTGTCTTCTACTAGGTTTGCTTCTAATTCTTTATCATCTAAATGATCTAGATAATAGTCAGTAACTTTATCACGAATTTCTTGTTCAATAACTCTACGTAATGGTCTTGCTCCCATTGCCTCATCATATCCTTGTTCCATTAACCAGGCTTTAGCATCATCAGAAAATGTTAAATGAATTTGTTTAGTAGCTAGTGTCTTGTTAACATCGTCTAACATCAAATCAACAATTTGTGATAAATCTTCTTTAGTTAAATGACTAAATTGAACAATTCCATTAAAGCGATTTAGAAATTCTGGACGGAAGTATGGAGCTAATCTATCCATAATTGATTGTTTTTTGTCATCACCACTTAATTTTTCATGGCCAAAACCTGCATTAGAAGTGGCAATAATAATTGTATTTTTGAAGTTAATAACATTTCCTTGTGCATCAGTTAACCTACCATCATCCATGACTTGCAACAACAAAGTTAATACTTGTGGATCTGCCTTTTCAATTTCATCCAATAAAACAATTGAGTACGGATTGCGACGAACTCTTTCTGTTAAGGTATTGGAATTATCATCGTAACCGACATATCCTGCAGATGCTCCAATCAACTTAGATACAGCTGTTCGATCACTATATTCACTCATATCCAATCTAATAATAGCGTTTTTATTACCAAACATATCTAAAGCTAATTGCTTAGCTAACTCAGTTTTACCAACCCCAGTAGGTCCCACAAATAAGAAACTACCAATTGGACGATTACCATCATCAAAACCAGCACGATTTCTGCGAATAGCCCTAGCTACCATTTCCACGGCTTCATCTTGACCAATAACCTTACCTTTCAATCGACTAGAAATTCCTTTTAATCTTTCGATATCATTAGTACCCATTTTTGAAACTGGGATACCTGTTAATCTTTCTACAGATTTAGTAATATCATTAGCTGTAACCGTAACTTTTTCTGAATCGTCATTTGAATCATCAGAATGATCATTTTTAATAAGTTTCTCTAATCGGTCAATTTCATGTTTAGCTTTAGCAGCTTTTTCGAATTCTTCATTTTTAACAGCTGTCTCTTTTGCTGACTTAGCAGCATTTAGTTGTGATTTTAAATCTTTAGGATTATCTTCTGAACGTTTAGCAGCTAAATGAGCAGCTGTCATATCTATCAAATCAATTGCTTTGTCTGGCAAAGTCCTTTGTGGAATATATTGAATTGAGTAATTTACAGCATCTCTCAGTACTTCATCAGGAATCACAACATCATGATGCTTTTCATATAATTTCTTTATTCCCTTTAAAATCTTAAAGGTATCTTCAGCAGTAGGCTCATTAACTACAACATCATTAAATCTACGTGCTAATGCAGTGTCCTTTAAAATAGTATTTCTATACTCGTCTTGAGTTGTAGCACCTATAACTGTAATTTCACCACGAGAAAGTGCCGGTTTTATAATGTCAGAAAAGCCTTTTCCACCTTTATCATCACCAGAACCTAAGCCTAAAATTTGATGAATTTCATCAAAGAATAAGATTATATTTCCAGCAGCTTTAACTTCTTTAATTAAGTTTTTAATATTTTCTTCAAATGAACCGCGATATTGAGTACCTGCCTCCAATGAAGATAAGTCGATAGAATAAATTTGCTTATTTTTAATTGATTCAGGAACTTTGCCGGCAACGATAGCCTGCGCTAATCCCTCAACAATTGCTGTTTTACCTACCCCGGCATCACCTACTAAAATAGGATTATTTTTTATACGACGACTAAGAATTTCAGCAGTTTCTTCAATTTCTTTATCTCGTCCAATAACTGGATCTAATAAATTATCTTGAGCTTCCTTGGTTAAATTTCGCCCTAACTTATCAAGGATTCCTCCACGTTTAATTGCATGTTCACCATTTTTTTCTAATTTAATTTCTTGATTTTTATCTGGCAATTTGCCAGTCATACGATATTGAGCAAATTCGTCAGGTGTTAACTCATGACCGTTAACCATATAACGTGCTGAGCTATTACTATTAGACTGACGCATAATTTGGTTAAAAATATCATCCATATTATTGTTGAAAAATGAATCATCAAAAAAGTTTGCCATAGTTTTACACCCCTATTATAAAATAATGCTATCCCTGAAAAGGATAGCATCGCAATTTTTTATTTTGATTTAGATACCGCTTAGATATCCTTTTCAACTTCTATTAAACTACTTTTTTAGCACTCAATCAAGTAAAGTGCTAATCTTTTTCGAATAAAAAAAGCAGATAATAATTTATCTACTTTTTGATGTTTTAAGGAGAGTACAGGAGTCGAACCTGCCCGCCGTTTTACCGGTTCGTCGGATTTCGAGTCCGATGCATTACCGCTCTGCCAACTCTCCATAATAAAGTTATGCTTGTAAGCACAACTATCCATATAATTAATATTTCATTAAGCTTAGTATATCATAATCTTTGATTTTATCACGGCCATGTAAATCAGCTAGTTCAACAATAAAAGCTGTACCTACAACTATACCGCCTAAATCTTCAACTAATCTAATAGTTGCTTCAATAGTTCCACCAGTTGCCAACAAATCATCAGTAATTAAAACTTTTTGACCCAGCTTTACAGCATCGGCATGTAAATAAAGTGATGATTCACCATATTCCAAACCGTAAGAAGCTTTGACAGTTTCACCTGGCAACTTACCTTCTTTTCTAGCTGGCACGAATCCAATACCTAATTCATATGCTACTGGACATCCTACAATAAATCCACGAGCTTCTGGTCCTACGACCAAGTCAACATTTTTGGACTTAGCATAAGCAACAATTTCATCTGTAGCTTGTTTGTAAGCTTTACCATCTTCCATTAAAGGTGAAATATCGCGAAATTTTACACCTTTTTTAGGAAAATCATCATAACTAGCTACGTAATCATTCAAATCTAACACCATTTTATTTAACAGCGTCCTTTCGTTTATCATATTCATTACGAATAAAATGACTTAATTCTTGTTTACTACTTAGAATTAGCTTTTTCTCTAATGAAATTTCATCGCTCATTTTTTGATAGGTTGGTGCTTCAGATATTTCTTTTTTAACTGGTTGTTTACTTTCATAAACGACCCAATCGTTAATATGAAGAAAATCTAATTCACTGAACATTTTTATAATCATAAACAAGCTCTTTTTAGGAATGTTTAAAAACTTGCAAAGTTCGGCTAAGTTTTGTTTTAAATCAAATCCATTATGTTTTGCAAAGAACTTAAATATTTTAGCACACTGTTCTCTATTTGGCATCCCAAATTTAGAAATTAATTCTTTTTTGTATAAAATCAAGCTTAATTCTTTTAAATTTTTTATATAGAAAATACGTTTTAATTGTTCAAAACTGCTTGGACAATCAACAATAATAATATTATCAGAACTAATATCAAAAGACAAATCATCTATATGAACACATTTAGATTCATTAGGAATATATTTTTTTACCTGTTGTAAAATGTTGTTATTAAAAAATACGTAAGTTCCCTTATCTAAAAAGGTTTCCTTTGTAAGAACCCGCGATCTTTGATCATTAATCTTAGGTCCACTAGAACTAAAATCATCCATCATTATCTGAACTGAAGTCCTACCTTTCCAAGTGCTTAATACCAAATGACCAACAATATCTAAGGCATCAAATGATTCAGAAATTGCTTTACTATACCTACCATTATTAAAGGCCAATACATTAATAGAACTATATTCTGAAAGCAATTTAAATTTCAAATGATTATTATTAGCTCCCATAGTAGTTATATTAGAAACTGAATCATGTGCAAATTTAAAAATGGGATATTCATTATCGGTACCAAAAGGCGCTAATTTATTGATATCATCGAACAAACTTTGGTTAATATCTTTAACATTGATACAACCAGTAATATTTAAATTTGGTTTTGCCATGGAATTAATATGATGATTATCAGCATATTTATCTAGGTCTTCATAAATAGAGTTAATTTTATCCTTATTAACACTTAACCCCACTGCCATACTATGACCACCAAAAGAAACCATTTTATTTCGATTGTCATTTAAAGCTTTGAAGATATCAAAACCATCAATGCTTCGACCAGATCCTTTAGCAATATTAGTATCATTATTTAAGTTTAAAACTAAAGTAGGTTTATTAAATTTTTCAACAATCCGACTAGCAACTATACCTAAAACACCTTCATGCCAGTTTTCACCAACGATGAAAAGAGTCTTATGACCGTCTTCAATTAAATTTTCAGCCTTTTGATAAGCGTCTTCATATATGTCACTAACTAATTTTTTTCGTTGAGAATTTTTACTATCTGTTTCTTTAGCTAATTCATTTGCATAATCATCATCAAAGGTAGTTAAAAGTTCTACCCCAACGGAAGCATCAGAAATTCTACCTAGAGCGTTTAGTCTTGGTGCTATTCCAAAACCAATACTTTCTTCATTAATATTATCTAATTTTAACCCAGCTTTGTTAATTAATGCACTAAGCCCTGGACGCTCAGTTTGTGCAATAGCCATTAAACCTAGTTTAACTATTGCCCTATTTTCATCAGTTAATGATACTAAATCGGCTACCGTACCTATTGCAACTAAATCTAATAATTCACTAGGAAAATCACCTAACAAAGCTGTTGATAATTTAAAAGATATACCAGCACCTGATAAATCACCAAATTCATATTCATCATTTGGATAACGTGCATGGATTATGGAATAAGCATTAGGTAAATCATTGGGTAAATTATGATGATCTGTAATTATTACATCGCAATTCATACTATTAGCTAAATCAACTTGCTCTTTTCCAGAGACTCCATTATCTACCGTAATAATTAGAGTAGTACCTTCATTAATAATTCTATTATAAGCATCAGAATTAGGGCCATAACCGTCAGTAAAACGGTTAGGAATATAGAAGTTTACATTAGCTCCCATATTTTGTAGAGTCTCATATAAAATGGCAGTACTAGTTATTCCATCAGCATCATAATCGCCATAAATAGTTATTTTTTCATTATTAGTAATTGCTAAGCTAATTCGATCTACACTTTTTTGCATATCATGTAATTCAAATGGATCATGAAAGATATTTATGTCAGGATTTAAAAATGATTTGATTTTATCTAAGGTATCATAACCACGCTGAAACATGATTGATACAATCAATGGATTTATATTAAGGTTATGAGCCATTTCTTTTTCTTCATCGCTGTACTCGTTAGAGTTTATGTGCCAATTATATTTAGGTAAAATCATACAACCACCTTTGCTAGTAACAAATTATTTTTTATTAAATGGGATATCTACAACATCGAAATCTTTGACTACTTTGGTATTATTGAAAACTTTTCTAGCCTGATTTTCTAATCTTTTCGCCATATTACCAGTATACCTAGCAGATATATGTGTTAGTAAAAGTTTCCCAACTTCAGCTTTTTGGGCTAGTTGAGCCGCTTGAACGCAAGTAGAATGGTAATAATTTCTTGCTAATTTGGCTTCGTCTTTGCTAAAAGTACTTTCATGCACTAAAGCATCGGCATTTTTAGCTAATTTATATGAATTATCATTTGCTCTAGTGTCACCAAAAACAGCGACTATTCGGCCTTTTTGGGCTGAACCTAAGTAATCTTTACCATTGATTACACGTCCGTCTTCCAATTCAACTGTCAAACCGTCTTTTAATTTACCATAGATTGGACCTGAAGGAACATTATCAGCCATCAATTTATCCACTAATAATTCACCTGGATGATCACTTTCTACAACTCTGTAACCAAAGCATTCAATCTGATGATCCAATTTTTCAGTATATACACTAAATTTATCATCTTGATAGATAAGACCTGTAGAATCTATTTCTACATAATTAATTCGATAAGATAACTTAGTTTGGGAAACTCTCAAACTAAGTTGAACAAAATCTTTAATACCTTTGGGCCCATAGATTGTCAATGGTGTGTTCCCACCTTGAAAAGATCTAGAACTCAAAAGTCCCGGTAATCCAAAAATATGATCACCATGCAAATGAGTAATAAATATTTTATTAATCTTTCTAGGCTTTAAATTAGATCTTAAAATTTGTTGTTGTGTACCCTCACCAACATCAAATAGCCAAACTGAGTTACACTCATCTAAAAGTTTCAATGCCGTTGAAGAAACATTTCTAAACTTACCTGGGACCCCTGCTCCAGTACCTAAAAATTCTAGCTGCATATTAATCGTTCCTTTTATTATTAATTTTTAATTTCGAAAAAATACCACATTAAATTGTAACATAAAAAAAGATGGGCAATGCCCATCTAATAAAAACCAATATTTTAATCCATAAAAGTAAATGTAAAATCAAGAATAGAAACTTGATCACCGTTTTTAGCACCCGCTTTTCTAAGTGCATCATCTACGCCCATGCCACGAAGTTGTCTAGCAAATCTTAACATGCTTTGTTCATGAGTAGTATCTGTCATTTGGAATAGTTTTTCAATCTTATTACCACTAAGAATCCAGTCACCATAATCATCTCGAGATATTTCAAAAGCTTTTTCATCAGACGCATCGTAATCGTATTCAACACTATCATCGTACTCTTGATTTTCTGGGAATTTAGGTGTTTCATCTAACAAGTTAGCGGTAGTAGAAATTAAATTACTTAACCCAGCATGTGTAACTGAAGAGATTGACATCACTTTTACCGGATTAACATTAATGTCGGATAAATGCTTCTTAAACTCTTCTAAGTTATTTTGCGAATCTGGCATATCCATTTTGGTAGCAACCACAATTTGAGGTCGATTTAAGATATTATCATCATATTGAGACAGTTCATTATTGATTTTATTAAAATCATCAATTGGATCACGGCCTTCAGTTCCACTCATATCAACTAAATGTAGAATAACTCTAGTCCTTTCAACATGGCGTAAAAATTGGAATCCAAGACCAGTACCATTAGATGCACCCTCAATTAAACCTGGTAAATCAGCTACTACAAAGTCTTTACCATTATCTAATCTTACCATCCCTAAATTAGGAACTAGCGTTGTAAAATGATACTCGGCTATTTTAGGTTTTGAACTAGTAATAGCTGATAACAATGTAGATTTACCAACTGAAGGAAAACCAACTAATCCTACATCTGCTAAAACTTTCAATTCTAGTCTAATGGATTTTTCTTCTCCTGGTTCACCATTTTCAGATATTTCAGGAGCTGAATTTTTAGCACTAGCAAAGTGGACATTACCACGGCCACCACGGCCACCTTTGGCTACTATGAATTTGTCTTCTTTACTTACTAAGTCGCAAATAACTTTATTATTCTCATCATTGTAAATGGTAGTACCTTCTGGAACATATACAATTAAATCATCGGCACTACGTCCAGTCATTTTCTTGTTACCACCGTCAGCACCATTATCAGCTTTAAACTTACGACGATATCTAAAGTCCATTAAAGTATTCATTCCTGTGTCCACAGCAAATATAACATTTCCACCATGACCACCGTCTCCACCAGCAGGACCACCGTTTGGTACATATTTTTCACGTCTAAAAGCAACAATTCCATTGCCACCTTTTCCGGCTTTTATATTAACTTTTACTTGATCTACAAACATATTTTCTCCGTTTCACTTTCATTTAATGTAATTGAGTATAACTATATTTTAACAAATAGTAAAGTTTCATTTTTTACTTTTGCGCTTACGATTTAATATATCTAAAGTTAATTTAATGTTCTTAGCAACATCTTGAGATATTCCTATTTTTCTCAATTCTTTAACATCAGCATCTGATATTTTATCTAATGATCCGAATTTGTTTAATAATTTAATTTTTGTTTTTGGTCCCACACCTTTAATACTATCTAGTTCTGAACTAAGTGAGTGTTTAGTGTGTACTTGTCGATGAAAGTTAATTGCAAATCGATGAACTTCATCTTGAATTCTTTCTACCAAGTAAAAGGCCTGTGAATCATGTTTTATGGGGATATATTGATTATCATTTATAATTAAATGCGAAGTTTTGTGCTTATTATCTTTCACCATACCAGCCACTGGAATGTTCAAGTTGAATTCATTAACTAACACATCTTTAACCGCTGCAAGTTGTACTTCTCCACCATCCATTAAAATCAAATTTGGTAATGATTTATGTTCTTTCAGTAATCTTGAATATCTACGCCTAATTACTTCATGCGTACTAGCAGATTCATCAGCCTTATCAACTGTTTTCAATTTATACTTACGATACATATTTTTATTAGGTAAACCATCTTCAAAAACTACCATTGCTGAAACAATATCAGTTCCTTGAATATGCGAATGATCGAAAGACTCGATTCGATGAGCTGTTGGAATATTTAGTTTTCGGCTTAAATCTTCTACTGCACCCAAAGTTTTACGTTTACCAAATTCCATCAATCTAAATTTTTCTTCTAAAACTAATTTAGAATTCTTTTTAACCATTTTTAGTAATTCTAATTTTTGACCCCGTTTAGGAGTTTTTATACTAGTATTTAAAATACTGGCTAATACATCTCTATCAACACTATCAGGTACTAGAATTTCTTTGGGAACCGGCTGGTTTTTTTGTTTATAAAACTGAACTATAAAGCTTAAAAATTCTTCATCAGGATTATTAACAATCGGAAAAGCTCGTTTTACCCTTTTCATTAACCTTGCTTGACGAATAAAAAATATTTGAATTGATATCCATCCCATATCCGTATAATAATTAAAAATATCGCGAGTTGTATTATCATTAGTAATAATTTTTTGCTTTTCTACAGTTATTTCAATATACTTCAGCTGATCTCGCAATTCAGCTGCTCTTTCAAACTCTAAATTATTTGAAGCTTCCATCATTTTTGATGTAATTTCTTTTTTAGCGGAATTAACGTTCCCATTTAAAAAAGATTTTATTTTACGAATTTGTTTTTGATACAAACTTTGTGGAACTTCTTTAAAACAAGCACCTAAGCACTGTCCCATATGATAATAAAGGCACGGACGTTTTTGATAACCATTACATCTCCTAAGAGGATATGTTTTTTGTAAAAAATGCAAAGTTTCATCAGCTGCATAAACATTAGGATATGGCCCAAAATAATATCCACCATCATTTTTTACATTGTTAACTATCATTAGTCTAGGATCATGTTCATTAGTAATTTTTATATATGGATATCCACCATTGCCTTGTTTTAATTGGATATTATAATGTGGCCTGTGCTTATGAATTAAAGTTATTTCTAATAAGAAGGCTTCCTTATCATTGGAAGTAATAATTGTTTCAAAATCTCTTATCTGTGATACTAGTTTAGCAGTTTTACCAGTATGACTGCTTTTAAAGTAGGAACGCACACGGTTTTTAAGATTTTTTGCTTTCCCTACATATATAATTTTACCTTGTTCATTTTTCATTAAATAACATCCTGGCAAGTCTGGTAAAAGCTTTAATTTTCTTTCTATATGTGGTGTAGCCATTATATCACCTCGATAATATTCATCGCCATCATATGACAAATATATAAACATCTGATATTATATATTCAAAATAAGGAGATGTTAAATATGAGCTTAAATATTCAACGAAATGCTGACTTAAATGCAATGTTTGATAAATTTGCTAAAATAGAACCTAAAGACCCTAAAAAAGATAAATTTCTAAAAAAAGAAAAAAGTAAAAAAGATAGCAAAAAAAACAAATCAGACAAGTAATAAATAAAGAGCTTAGCATAATGCTAGCTCTTTATTTTTTTGTAAAATTATTCTTTTTGTTACGCAATCTTTTAATATTATATTTGGCTACATCATCAAAATTAATGTCGTTCCATTGAGCAACTTGAGATAAGTACCAAAGAACATCTCCCATCTCCTTGGTTAATTGTTCTTTGCTCATTTCTTCGCCATGAAATGTATATTTCTTAACTAAATCAACTAATTGACCAGTTTCACTAGCAAGGCCTAGTGCACAGTTGGTAAGAACTTGTTCATCACCAATCAAAGTTTTATTAGCTTCTTTTTGATATTCATCAAAATTCATAAATTACTTTACTCCTGTCTTGTCTCCTATCCACTGCCAAACATTTTCAGTGCCATATCCAGTTTGAGCTGAAAATAAGCATATTTGTTCTTCGGATACATTAAATGATTTTTTCAAAGCATTTACTTCCTTGTTCCATTTGGATTTAGAAGTTTTATCCATTTTAGTAGCTAAGATTAAAGTTGGTATTTCATAATATTGCAAGAATTCAAACATTTGTACGTCATCTTCTGAAGGTGCACGACGACCATCAACTAATAATACAACCCCACTTAAGTTTTTACGAGTAGTTAAGTACTCTTCAATCATCATGCCCCATTTTTCACGTTCCTTTTTAGAAACACGGGCATATCCATAACCAGGGATGTCGACAAAATACAAACTTTCTTCAATTTTATAAAAGTTAAGTGTTTGTGTTTTACCAGGTCGATTAGAAGTTCTAGCATAACCATTACGGTTAATAAGCTTGTTAGTTAAAGATGACTTCCCAACGTTAGATCTACCTACTAGTCCTATCTCTGGTAACTTACCACTTGGATATTGTTTAGGAGCAACTGCGCTTATCTCTAAATTAACATTATTTACTTTCATATAAAACGTAACTCCCTAATATATTAATAGTAATGATTCTAACACATATACATAAAATATAAAAAAGTAGGTTTAAAAACCTACTTTTTTAATACTAATTTAGGTTCTTCAGAATTGGTAATTGTTTCAGGAGTAATTATAACTTCTGCCACATCATCTCTACCAGGCAAATCATACATAACATCACGCATAATATCTTCCATGATAGATCTCAATCCACGAGCCCCTGTTTTTCTGGCAAGTGCTAATTTAGCTATCTCTCTTAATGATTCATTTTTGAAAGTCAATTTAACTCCATCGATAGCCATTAATTTAGTGTATTGTCTAACTAAAGCGTTTTTAGGTTCAGTTAAAATTCTTACTAAATCGTCTTCACTTAACTTCTTTAAAGAAGTTAATATTGGTAATCTACCAATAAATTCTGGAATTAAACCAAAACTTAGTAAATCACTTGGAATAACATGTTGCATAACGTTATCCTCAGTTAGATCATCCATTTCACTAGATGAAGTTCCAAAACCAATGGTTTTATCACCTAAACGATTTTTAACGATGTTTTGAATACCATCAAATGCTCCACCAACGATGAATAGAATGTTCTTAGTATCAACTTGAATAAACTCTTGTTGTGGGTTTTTTCTACCACCCTGAGGTGGAACATTAGCAACTGTTCCTTCTAATATTTTTAGTAAAGCCTGTTGAACACCTTCACCAGAAACATCTCTAGTAATAGAAACATTCTCAGATTTTTTAGCTATTTTATCAATTTCATCAATATAAATAATTCCTTTTTCAGCTCTTTCAACGTCAAAATCAGCATTTTGTAAAAGCTTCAAAAGAATGTTTTCAACATCTTCACCAACATATCCAGCTTCAGTTAGTGTAGTTGCATCAGCAATTGCAAATGGCACATTTAGAATTCTAGCTAAAGATTGAGCCAAATATGTTTTACCGGATCCGGTAGGACCAATTACTGAAATGTTACTTTTTTGTAATTCAGTTTCATCATCATCTTCAGTGCTAATATCATTAACACGTTTGTAATGGTTATAAACTGCTACAGAGAGTGTTTTTTTAGCATCATCTTGACCAATAACATATTCATCTAATTTACTAACAATTTGCTTAGGTGTTAATGCTTTTATTGTCTTGTCCTTATTTTCGCGTGCTAATTCCTCATCTACGATTTTCTTACAGAGATCAATACATTCGTTACAAATATAGACACCAGGACCGGCAACTATTTTTTTCACTTGATCTTGAGATTTACCACAAAAAGAACATACTACTGCATTTTTATCTTTGTCATCTTCTAGCAATAGATTTATCCCTCCAATTATCGACTAAATACTTAACTAAAAGTTAATATAGCACAACTAATATATTAAACAAAACAATTTGTTTATTATAAAAACAAAAAAAGACCCAATTTATTAAATAACAACTAATTGGATCTTTTTATTGTTAGCTATTTAGAACTTTTACTTTCTTTTTTTAGCTTTGATTTTGGTTCAGGTTTTGCACTATCAGTAACTAACTTAACAGCTTTTTGAATAGCAATATCATGTTTTAACATATCATCAGTTAAAGCACCTCTAACAGCTTCTTCTTTCATACCGTATTGTTTTGCTAATTCTTTAACTTGTTCGTCAATTTCTTCTTTAGTTGGTTCAATTTTTTCATTTTTAACGATAGCTTCAAGAACTAAGTTAGTCTTAACTCTTTCTTCAGCACCTGCAACAAATTGTTTCTTCAAGTCTTCTGGCTTAGTACCAGTTAACTTAAAGTACATACTTGCGTTAATACCTTGTTGTTGCATGTTTGCAAGATATTGATCCATTTGACGTTGTACATCTTCGTCAATCATAGCTTGTGGAACTTCTTTAATAGTAGCGTTTTTAACTGCTGCTTGAATAGCTTCGTCTTCAATAGCGTTATCAGCGCTAGCTTGTTTTTGTTCTTTTAAGTCAGCTTTGATTTTATCTTTTAATTCATCTAAGCTATCAACATCTTCATCGACATCTTTAGCAAATTCATCATCAAGTTTTGGAAGTTGTTTTTCTTTTACTTCGTGAATTTTAACTTTGAAAGTAGCTTCTTTACTTTGTAATTCTTTAGCTTGATAGTTTTCTGGGAATGTTACAACAACATCAACATCTTCATCAGCTTTATGACCGATTAATTGATCTTCAAATCCAGGAATAAATGAACCTGAACCCAATTCTAAGGAATAATTGTTAGCTTTTCCACCATCAAATTGTTTACCATCAACATATCCGTCAAAGTCAATAACTACAGTATCACCTTTAGCAGCTGCTTTATCTTCTTTTAGAACTAATTCAGCTTGTGATTGACGTTTCTTTTCAATTTCAGCATCAATGTCTTTTTGGTATACACGAGTATTTTGTTTTTCAACTTTAAGTCCAGTGTAATCACCTAATTCAACTTCTGGCTTAACAGTAACATCAGCAGTTAATACCCAGTTTTGACCTTTTTCCAAAGATTTAACATCAACTTTAGGTTGATCAACTGGTTCGATGCCAGCTTCTTTAACAGCTGCACTGTATGCTTCTGGTAAAAGAATGTTTAAAGCATCTTGGTATAAAGCTTCTTCACCATACATTTCGTTAAAAATTTGACGTGAAACTTTACCTTTTCTGAAACCTGGAATATTAATATTTTTTTTGTTCTTATTAAAGGCTTTGTCTAAACCTTCTTTAATCTTGTCTGTACTAATTTCGAAAGTTAAAACACCATCGTTAGTACCTTTTTTTTCCCATTTTGCAGACATTATTTTCCCTCCGAGATAAAATTATAATTTAAATACAATTTTCTTCTTAATTGCGCACATAAGTATTTTAACGTATGAATGAATAAAAGTAAATGTTTTACTAATAATATAGGTTTTTACGTGTAAAAGATATAAAAAAAGAACTCGAAAACAACTTTCGAGTTCTTTTAATTATACTAATTAGTCATCGATGTCTGAAACAACACCGGCACCAACAGTATGTCCACCTTCACGAATAGTGAACTTAGTACCTTTTTCAATACCAACTGGTTTAGTTAATTCAACATTGAATGTAACGTTATCACCAGGCATAACCATTTCTACACCTTTTTCAAGTTCGATTACACCAGTAACATCAGTTGTATGGAAGTAGAATTGAGGACGGTAGTTTGAGAAGAATGGAGTATGACGTCCACCTTCTTCTTTAGTTAAGATATAAACTTGTCCTTCAAACTTCTTGTGAGTAGTAATTGAGCCTGGAGCTGCAACAACTTGTCCACGAACAACTTGATCACGGTTAACACCACGAAGTAACATACCAACGTTATCTCCAGCTTCACCTTCATCAAGAGTTTTACGGAACATTTCTAGACCAGTAACAGTTGATTTTAGAACGTCTTCAACTAAACCAATAATTTCAACGTCGTCACCAACTTTAACAACACCACGGTCAATACGTCCAGATGCAACAGTACCACGACCAGTGATAGTAAATACATCTTCAACAGGCATTAACATTGGTTTGTCATCTTCACGTTTTGGAGTTGGAATGTATTCATCAACGATATCCATTAACTTCAAGATAACTTCTTCTTGTTCTTTGTCGCCTTGTAATGCTTTAAGAGCTGAACCACGAACAAATGGAATGTCATCGCCAGGGTAATCGTATTCTGAAAGTAATTCACGTACTTCCATTTCAACTAAGTCAACTAATTCGTCATCGTCAACTAAATCAGTCTTGTTTAAGAATACAACAATGTATTCAACACCAACTTGGCGAGCAAGTAAGATATGTTCACGAGTTTGTGGCATAGGACCATCAGTTGCAGCAACAACCAAGATAGCACCATCCATTTGAGCAGCACCAGTGATCATGTTCTTAACGTAATCAGCATGTCCTGGGGCGTCAATATGAGCATAGTGACGTTTTTCAGTTTCGTATTCAACGTGGGCAGTGTTGATCGTTATACCACGTTCACGTTCTTCTGGAGCAGCATCAATATCAGCGTAGTCTTCAGCTTTTGCTAAACCTCTGTCTGATAATACTTTAGTGATAGCTGCAGTTAAAGTAGTCTTACCATGATCAATATGGCCAATAGTACCAATATTTACATGGGGCTTTGTTCTTTCATAATGTTCTTTTGCCATTTATGAAAACCTCCTGTTATTTTTCGAAAGATTTGTACTGAAAATCACAGTACATCTTTATAAGTTATTATACTACATCTTCTTAAAAAGACAAAGTTATGAAAATCGTTCTCAAGAAGAATTCCTTTAATATTATAGCTACTGAACTTTTATTTGTAAACAAAAAAGGCAATAAAATTTCATTATTATCATTAAACATTTAATATTTTTGAATAAATAGATAAAATTAAAGTTCCCATAGCGTTTATCTTATTTCTTTCATCGTTATCAGCGCAAAAAGTTTCACCAATAAAATTATTATAAAAGTATTCAAACCACAAATTAATATTCTTAATAAGAATGTCATTAAACGGATAAATTATCATAAAGTTTAATTTGATATATTGTAAAAACATCGTTTTGTTAATCGGATCTTTTGATAGCCTACTATTATCTATTTTCAAAATGATCATTTTAAAAGATTTAGTCTCTTCTAATTTTTTTAAATTAGCAATTTTAATTTTTTTAACATTGCCATCTATAAAATACTCTGAAACTATTTCTTTAAAGTTAACTTCTCTAAAAGTATCGACTATCGAGCTTTTTATTAATGGATGAACAAACGGATCTATCAATAAATATTTGCCATATTTAACAAAATAATCCAAAGGCAATTTCATAGATGCTTCTAAAATCTCTTTTTGTTTAAAGAATTCATAATTGCCCAGATGAGCAAACTCTCTGACCTTAGATTGTAAACTATCATGAAATTGCTTTTCATAATTCAATTCATAAACATTTATCTCATTAAATATTTCATGTTTTAATTTTTCATCATTAAAACTAGTCACCGTTTTTCTAAGCAAAATAAAATCAGCGTTCTCCAAAAATACTTTAACAAACAATTTAATATTATCTACATTCAATAAATATACATCTGGATTTAGCAAGATATACTTTTTAGCTTCTCGATACCTTTTTTCTTTGAATAAAAGATTCACTATCTCACAATTTATAAAATTTAATTGAACTTCATCATAAATCTCAATCAATTTATCAATAGCGGTTGTAAAATCATCTTTAGACTTAGAAATTTGAGCACTTTCATATAAATTTAATTGTGAAGCACTTAAATCATCTATACTATTTTTTCTCATTATTTACCTTGTTGATATTAACGTGTTTCTTTCTTCGATGTTGATTAACTTCCATTATAACTGGCAAAATAACTGGTCTTCTATGTGTTTTATCAAATAGAAAATGACTTATTTTTTCCCTAACATCTTGTTTAAGATGTCCCCAATCAAATTCCTTGTTATCAAGATTTAATTGGATAGCATTAGAAACTATTTCTGATGCTTTATTCATTAATTCTTTATTACTTTTTACGTAAACAAAACCTCTAGAAGTAATTTTAGGTTTAGCAATAATTGTTTTCTTTCTTCGATTAATAGTTACAACAACAATGAAAATACCATCATCTGACAATAATTTTCGATCACGTAAAACAATATTACCAATATCACCAACACCAATACCATCAATCATGGTATTTCCAGCGTCCACAGACTCGCCTAAGTGCATGTCTTCACCATCATATGATAATACGTCACCTTTATTAAGCATAAAAATATTTTCTGCAGGAATGCCAACTTCTTGAGCTAATTTAGCGTGAGCATCCAACATTCTATATTCACCTTGAACTGGAATTAGGTAACTAGGTTTTAGTAAATTGAGCATTAATTGCAAATCATCTACACTAGCATCCGAACTAGCATTTAAATCATCTGATATCATTTTAACTTCAGCATCAGCACGATAAACCATGTCTCTAGTTTTAGCAATCGTAGTTTCCATAGCATGGGAAGGTGTAGTAGCTATCAAGACTAAATCACCTTTTTCAATATTAATGTACTTAGCTTGATGGTTAGCCATTCTTTGAATAGTCTTAACTGGTTCACCCATTTTGTCGGTTTCTAGTATAACTAATTTATCAGAATCAATTTGCTTAAGTTCCTTAGGAGAAACAAAAATATCATCGATAGGTAAAATTAATTTTTTAGACTTAATAGCTAAATCTAAAATTTTTGATAATTCTTTCCCATCCAAAAAGATTTTTCTACCAACTTTATATGCAGCATTTACAACTTGTTGAATTCTTAGGATGTTTGCTGAATTAGAAGCAATAATTATTCTAGAATCGTGATATTGAAATAAATCGTAAATATATCTTTCAATCTTAAGTTCACTAACTGTAGGATACGGATCATCAGCATTTCCTGAATCGCTAAGCAACGCTAAAACTCCTTTGTTACCAACTTCAGTTAATGCAGAATAGTTTGTTGCGTACTCTTCTTTGACTGTTTGATCAAATTTAAAGTCACCAGTGTAAACAATTTCACCCTGCTTAGTTGATAATACAATTCCCATAGAATCAGGAACTGAATGAGTGGTTTTAAAGAAAGTAACTGTTACGTCATCAAAAATAATTTCACTTTTTTCGTTAATAACGTTAAAATTATCAAACTTTTTAGCATTGTTGCTTTGTTTAACAAAAAATTTAGCAAGTTCAATCGTAAACTTAGAGCCAAAAACTGGAACGTCAAATTCATTTAAGAAATATGGAAGAGCCCCTATTGCATCCGCATGTCCATGAGACAAAAATACACCAACAATTTTTTCTTTATTTTGTCTCAAATAACTAAAATCAGGAATAACAACGTCAATTCCTAACATTTCATTTTCAGGATATTTTAAACCACAATCCAAAACATATATACCATCATTTATTTCAACAGCATAAAGATTTTTACCATTTTCTCTAACTCCACCTAGTGGAATAATTTTAATATTATTTTTCATGATTCACCTCAAAATTATTAATAAGTTTTTTTGCTTTTATTTACCTATGTAAATTTAAACGCGCACAATTACAACTGGTTATAGTGTATCATATTTTATTAATTTTAAGTATGTATATAGTAATGAAAAAAGAGACAGGAACAAAATGTCCTGTCTCTTTTTAATTTTATTAACGACGTAAACCTAAACTCTTGATTAAGTCTCTGTAACGAGTAATATCGTTCTTACGTAGGTAAGCTAGTAAGTTACGACGATGTCCAATTTTCTTCATCAAACCTCTTTGTGAATGAAAATCTTTTTTGTGCATCTTCATGTGACCATTAATCTTGTTAATGTCAGCAGTCAAAACAGCAACTTGTACTTCAACAGATCCAGTGTCACCTTCGTGACGAGCATATTTGTTGATAATTTCGTTTTTTTCAGTTTGTGTAAGAGCCATTATATTCCCACCTTCCAAATTTTAATCGCCTATAACTGAGTAAAAGGCCAGTGAGATAGCCAAGAAACTAAGTTATAGGTTTATATAAACTCTACTTAAGGTATGATAATATTAATATTAAAAAATATCAAGTTATTTTTTTAATAATCATAGCGAATAATATGGTATTGCAATTATAATAATGATTTTGTATAATGAAGAGCGTTGAAGAAATGAACCTTAATCCAAACTAGGAAATTTTGGAGGTGAAATTAATGCCTGTTATTAAATCAGCTATTGAACGTGTAAAAACAAACGAAAAAGCTAACAAACGTAACGCTTCTCAATTAAGTGTTATGAGAACTGCTGTTAAAAAATTTGAATCAGCTAACGCTAAAGGTGCTGAAAACGTTGAAGAATTATTCAACAACGCTATCAGTGCTTTAGACCGTGCTAAGTCAAAAGGTTTAATCAAAGCTAACAAAGCTGCCCGTGATAAATCACGTTTAGCAAACTTAAAAAAATAGTTAAATAAAAAGGATGTGCAAATGCACATCCTTTTTATTTAACTATTTTTAGTATAAACATTTCAAATAGTAGTTCTGGATCTTTATTACTTGATTTCATTTCACTTTCTAAGTTAAATAATTCAATATAAGTATTCTGAAGCTTATCAAAGTTAATGTTTTTAGACTCTCGTAAACTTAATTTAACTCTATATGGATGAACTTTTAGTTTTTTAGCAATATTTCCCTGAGAATGACCTAATTTAGATAAAATAATTGTCTGAATTAAAAGCCTTATATGTCCCATTAAAATAGCATTAATTTGAAGTGGTTGATATCCCCCCATAATAAGGTTGCGATACAAATTTATAGAATCTTCCACCCTATTATTCATAACATATTCTATTAAATCAAAAACATTCTGATTTAAAGAAGGTGTAATAATGTCTTTTATACTATCAATCGTAATAGTTTTATAGTCATTACAATATAGAATTAATTTAGGAAGTTCATTCATAATAAACGATAAATCACCGTCACATCTAGAAATCAAATAATCAATACTTGAATTATCAGCTTTATACCCCTTTTTATGAATAATATCTAGGATATATTGTTTAATTTGATTTTCGGATAAATTGGTTATATCAAAAAATACAGAGTTATTTTTTAATATCTTAGTTATCTTCTTACGGTTATCCAATTTATCATATGGAGCAAAAAAGACTATTGTAGAAGTTGTTTCAGGATTTAATAAATAATTTGCTAAATCATCTAATATTTTACTAGCTTTTGGAACGTTACTATTTCCAGTTAAAAAAATCGGATTATTAACAAAAATTAATCTTCGTTCACCAAAAAAAGGCGAAGACATCGCATCATTCAAAACTTCATCAATAGATGTATCTTCCATATCATATGAAGCAAAGTTCATTGACATTTCTTCTTCGGGTACAAGTTTTTTGAATGTCTTTTTTATTTGATTAATTAAATAAGTTTGATTACCTAAAACTACATAAACCGGTGCTATCTTGCCATATTTTAAATTTAATGATAATTCATTTAAATTAATGAAAGCCACCTCCCTTGTTATGACTAATCCATTTGTCATTTCCAAAAATACTATAACAGTAAGATATCATACCATAATCTTGCGTACTTAAATACGTAATTTGATGATCATCTAGTCTTTTAATAGTTTCATCATTTGGATGATTATACATATTATGTTTGCCAGCAGAAATAATTCCAAGTTTTGGTTTTATAACACTTAAAAATGAATTAGAAGACGAATTTTTGCTTCCATGATGCCCTAATTTTAAAACGTTGCTTTCTATATTGGGATAACGATTAAGCAGATTGTTTTCTCCCTTGCTACTTAAATCTCCCATAAATAAAAAGCTTAACTTATTAAATTTACCCCAAAGAACCATTGAATCATCATTATTACCTATCCCCCTGTTAAAAGGATGATAAATAACAAATGGAAAATTTTTTATTTTATCGCCATTTTTAACAAATACTAATTTAGTGTGTCCAATATTAGGAATGATTTTATTCATAAAACGCTTATTTTCATTAATTCCCAAGGGTAAAATCAACTTATTCACTTTCATATTAGTTAAAAAAGCTGGTAAGTCACCACAATGATCATCATCTTGATGACTTATACATAAATTATCAATATGACTAACCCCAATGCTTTTCAGATAGTTAATTGATGTTTTTAAAGCACTATAATTATGCGAACTAGTTTGATTCTTAAAAAAAGTTATTTTTCCACCAGTATCTATAACACTTACACTACGATTAAATGGTGTTCTAACTAAAAAACTATCGCCTTGACCAACATCGAAAAAACTAACTTCTCCATTTAAAGGACAATGAATATTTATATATCCTAACAGGTAAACACCAAAAAGTTTAAATAACACACGTACATTAGAATCAATAATTGTTTTTAGAGTAAAATACACCATAACTAAAATAAATATTATATTTGGTTTTCCAAAATGTATAACTCCCGGTACACTAGCTACATAATTAATTAAATTATCGAATATTTCTAGCGCAAAAGCACATATTTTACATAAAGGTAGACATATAAAAAATAATATATTGCCAATTAAAACAATTGGCATGATAACCAATGAAAAAATTGGGATTACTAGAAAATTAGCTAATATAGTTAATAGATGCCATTCATATGTATGATATAAAACAAATGGAAGACTTATAAAATTCATAAAAACAGTTAACTTAAAATTAGAAGCATCTTTTAAAAATACTAAACCCAACGAAAGAGCATAACTCAATTGACATCCAAATTGAAAGAGCATTTGTGGATTGTAAAATATATGGAGTATAAGCACTATACTGAAAAGATTCAATGCATCTAAATTCAAATGAAATAATTTTAAAATAATTGATAATTCAACCAATAAAATTGAGCGTAATAATCCAACTGAAGAACCAGCTAAGATAAAAAATAATGGAAGAACTATTATAATTAATTTATCTACTAACTGTTTATGAAAATCTATTACATATAAAGCTTTGCGAATAAACATTACTAAAAAATAAACATGTAGACCGGATATACTGAACAAATGTATTAAGCCTAAAGTTTTAATTCCAGTTAATTCTTCTGAAAAACTGTTATCCATTTCTCCAAAAATCAAGCTTTTGGTATAAACATCTAAAGGTTTGGGTAAATCATTAGCAAATTTTAAACATATAAAGCGAAAATCATGTAGATAAGATAATATAGAAAAACTATCTTCTGAATTTAATTGATAAATTTTATTTATTTTTATACTACTTTGTATACCATTGAAGCTATTATATTTTTTTGTACTAAATTGGTTAAAATTAGTTGCATCTTCAATAGGACATATATCGGCATTAACTCTAATTAAGCTAGTTTTACAAATTTCAGGTAATTTATTTCCCTTAATTAAACACCTTTTATTATTATAAAAAGCTTTACCATAAAAATAATCGTTATTTGAATGCATTTCATCAGGATAAATTTTTAAAATCAAGCAAGCATTTTTAACTACCAAATTATGTGATGATACATTATAGCTATTTTTAACGAAAAAAATTCGTAAACATAAAATTATAATAACGAGTAAAGATATAAAAACTATATTCTTATTTTTTAAAAACCAAAATCTAAGTAATGTAATAAAAATAAAAAAGCACCCTAAATATGTGTAACCAAAGCAAAAAACTGTAACTGAACAACATAGGGCTGCTACGAAAAAATATGGATAATTAATTTATTCAGGTAAATAAGAACTAAATTTAATTGAATTAATAAATTTAGGATCTAATTTAACTTGATTTAATGTTACTTTTTTTAGTTTTATTAATTTTTTGGCGTATTCATCATTATGGTAATTTCTTAAATAATTTATTTTAGTGATTCCAGATTGTAACAACATTTTTGTGCACTGCAAACAAGGAAAATCAGTTACATATATTTCAGCTCCATCCGTAGACTCTCCAAATTTAGCACATTGTGAAATAGCATTAACCTCTGCATGGATTGTTCTTAAGCAATGTCCGTCAACCATATAGCAGCCATCATCAATACAATGTAAATCTCCAGAAACTGATCCATTATATCCACCAGCAATTATTCGACGATCTCTGACTAGAGTAGCTCCCACAGAAAGTCTATTGCATGTACTTCTAGTAGATAATAAAACTGCCTGCAACATAAAGTATTGATCCCAAGGAATTCTCTTATCACTCATAAAGCTAACCTCTCAACTTAATTATTTATATACTAAATAATATCACGTAAACAAATATTCTTTAAGTCGTTCTACAGTCTTGTCACCAAATCCATCAACATTTTTTAAATCATCTAAACTATTAAATAGTCCATTTTTATTACGATAATCTATAATTTTTTCAGCTTTTTTCTGACCAATTCCACTAATAGACATAAGTTTATTAGCATCAGCTGTATTAATATTGATTCTTTCACTGGAATCATTAGATTTAGATTGATTACTGGTATCAACATCGTTTAAAACATCATTTCCTTCTGAATTTTTCACGTTTTTGTTTTCAACTAAGATAACCATTTGGTCAGTTAGTTTTTGTGCTAAATTAACATTTTTATCGTTAGCTGCTTTAGTAAAACCACCTGCTAAAACAATTGCATCATTAACCCTTTTATCTATATCAATTTTATAAACACCTGGATTTTTCACTTCTCCTTTAATATCAATATATATAAAATTATTTTTTACAGTAGTGCTTGAAGAACTACTTTCAACGGATGCATTTATCGAAGAACTACTTTGAGTACTTACTGCATAAGTTTCATCTGTGTTAATAATGTTTGAATCGTTATTTATTTTAGAAATGAAAAAAGCAAAAATAATTATAAGAAATGCCATAAATGACCAAAATACATATTTCCATTTAGTATGGAAAACTAAATTAATAAAATAATCAAACTTATTTACCATTTCCTCCCTCCTCTGTTATGAAAAAGATACGAAAAAAAGACATAAAAAAATTATGTCTTTTACTTAACACTATTTAATTTGCTTATTGCATCTTCAAATGAAGTTACTGGAATTACTTTCATTTTAGGTGCATATTTTTTAGCAGTACTTTTTGCTAATTGATAGTTAGTTTGATGATTAGGTTCAATTTTTAATACATCTTTAGTAGGTTTAACATATGGAGCTAAAAATATTTTAGCTCCATTATTCTTAGCAGCTATAATTTTTTTATCAATACCACCAATTTCACCTACTGAACCATTTGGTGAAATAGTACCTGTACCAGCTATATTCATATTGTGACGAATATTTTGATTAGTTAATTGACTATATATTTGCAGTGCAAACATAAGTCCACCCGATGGGCCACCTACATCTCCAGGATTTACTTTAACAGGAATTTTAGTTTTAACACTAAAATCATCGGTTAAAACAATCCCAATTCCAGAATGATTAGTTCCCGGTAATTTTATAGTAGGTGCAGTAGCCTGTTCTACTTTATTATCATGCAAAAATTTAATTGTAATATTACTACCAATTTTCTTTGAAAAAATGTAGTTTCTATAACCTTCAGAATTATCAAATTTTTTATTATCAACAGAAATAATCGTATCTCCAACATGTAAATTCTTACTAAAAGAAGAATCATGCATACCAAGCACATAGATACCATTATATTTAGAATCAACATATTTATTAGCTTTTTTATATGCATTAAAAATTGCACTATTTATTGAACTTAGCATATAAAAATTTTGCACTTTATTATATTCATCGTTAGTCTGACCATCTGTCAAATTATTAGTAGATTCAATTGAATAATACGGAATAAACTTATCATAGATGTAACTTACAGGAGTTAGTGGCTCAATTTCAACTGATGTAAGCATGAACTTACCATTATACCTATCGGGATGTTTGTCAATTTGTACAATTTTAGATAAATTAGAAGCATCACCAGGTTTTTCAACGTAATAAGGTATAGGCATAAAAAATGAAATACCTAATAAACATAATAAAAAAATAGATAAAATTAATTTATGTTTTTTAATCCAATTAATAATTACAATTCACCTGCAAATCTCGCTTTTAAACTTTGTTCCACATTTAATGGTACATATTTAGAAATGTCACCACCAAAATGACAAAGTTCTTTGACCATACTTGAAGAAATGTAGTTTTTAGCAGACCTAGACAAAAGATAAATACTTTCTATGTTTGAGTTCAAATCATGATTAATACTATCCATAGGTTTTTCATAATCTAAGTCTTTAGAATCTCTAATTCCTCTTACAATTACTTTAGCATTGATAGAACTAGCATACTTAATAAGTAAATCACTTGTAGAATCTACTTCTACATTTTTTATATTTTTAACACAATCCTTTATTAATTTCATTCTTTCAGAAATACTAAAAAGTGATTTCTTTGAAGCGTTAATTCCAATTACAACAATTAATTTGTCAAATACTCTACTAGCACGTTTTATAATATCTAAATGTCCATTAGTCAATGGATCAAAGCTTCCTGGAAAAATAGCTGTAGTCAATTTATCACCCCAAAAACTTATAAATAGTTACAACAGTTAACCCATAATTTTTCTGATTAATTAATTTATAGCCGGATATATTATCTTCTAAATGAACGCTATTATCCGTTTCACAAATAAGTATTCCATTGGAATTCAGTAATGATAAATTCTTAATAATATTTGCGTGATCTATCATTTTTTGATTTTTATATGGTGGATCCAAAAATATGATGTCAAATGTTCTACCTTCTTGGCTTAACTTATTTAAAGCTAAGTTAGCATCTGATTTTATAATTGAAAAATTGTCCTGTTTTTTAGTAACTGCGACGTTTTCTTTAATTGTTTTAATAGCAGCATACTGCTTATCAACTAAAGTAGCATGATGCATCCCTCTGGAAACGGCTTCTATCCCCACGTTACCAGAACCAGCAAATAAATCTAAAAAGCTGCCTGATTCAAAGTAAGGACCTATCATATTAAAAATAGATTCTTTAACTTTATCAGTAGTAGGCCTAGTTTTATCACCTGGAACTGGCTTTAAAAAACGACTTCTGAATTCACCAGATATAACTCTCAATATTATTGCTCCTTAATATTCATCAGCCTTCTTGGAAGAAATATCAGCTTTTTCTTTCATAGAAAGTTGATTATAAATTTTTTTATACGAAGAAACAGTTACTTTGTTTACAAAATTAAATTTATTAATTGTATTCTTAACATTATCTAAGTTATCAGTGTTAACGTACATAATTACATAGTTACTATTTTTAGAAACATAGTAAACCATTCCATATTTGTATAAATTTTTAAACTTATTAATTGATTTAATAAAAACAATTAAACAACTTCTAGATTCAATATTCAAAAAGAAATTCTCCTAACTTCTTTTACCTTGATTTGCACTTATAACAAGCGTTAATCCAATACAAAAACTTAAAGTTAACATACTGGAACCACCATAACTAATAAATGGAAATGTAACCCCTGTAATAGGCATCATACCAGTTACTGCACCAGAATTAACAAAAGCTTGCATCGTTATATAAAAAGCAATTCCATAGCAAATTAATCTATCATATATATATTCAGAACGAACACCGATTATTATCACTCGACATACCATGAAAGTCAGTAATATCAATATAAATGTAATCATAATTACTCCTAACTCCTCAGAAATAACCGACATAATAAAATCAGTATATGGTATTGGCAAATATCCATTTTTTTGAACACTATTGCCTAACCCTTTACCAAAAATTCCACCATTACTTAATGCATAGTATGAGTTAATTAACTGATATCCTCCACCTTGTTGGTATTTAAATGGATCTACAAAAGATAATACACGGTCAGCTTGATATCCTGAAAACCATTTATTTTTTATTAAAGGAATTAAAACAACATTAATAAAAAATAGAATAAATAAGATAAAAGAAACAAAATAGGTTACAGCTTTTTTCCAATTAATACCTGTACATAGAAGCATTACAAATATAATCATTGAATTAATGATACATCCACCTAAATCAGGTTGCATAAGAATTAAAAATAACATAAAAACTGATGAAATTATTTTTTTTAAAAAAACATTCCACCAATTACCATTAATAATATTCATATCATTTTTTTCAGTGACGTGAGAAAATCTAATTATAAAATATACTTTAGCAATTTCAGCTGGTTGAATATTAATAGGCCCTAGATTAATCCAACCTGCAGCACCATTAATTTTAGTTCCAAAAAACATTAAGTATAATAGAAAAATAGTAAGAATAAAACCTAAAGCAGATACAAATCTCTTGCTCTTAACAATTTTATTATTACCACTCATTTCTACAAATATTATTATTATTCCAATAAAGAAATATAAAAACTGCTTAAATAATATTGCTGATGAATTAACATTACTAGCAGTACTATAACTGGCTGAGTAAACCATAATAACTCCAATAAGTGAAAGAATTATATATGGTATGAATATATAGTAATCCAAATTTTTTAAATGGACTTTTAAAGTATTTAACTTTTTCATATTAATTCTTCCTAACCTATAATATATATAGGGTAATTATAGCATATTTAATTTTAATCAATTCAAATAAAAAAGAGTGAACAAAAAAATTCACTCTTTTTTATTTTAGTTATTATGGCGTCTCTTCTTAGATTCTTTTTCACGTTGGTTTGTGTTAAGAATATCTTTTCTTAGACGAACATTTTCAGGTGTTACTTCACAAAGTTCATCTTCATTTAAGAATTCTAATGATTCTTCAAGTGTTAGATGTTGTGGTTCGTTAATCTTAGCAGTGTCATCAGAACCTGCAGCACGAACGTTAGTTTGTTTCTTACCTTTAGTGATATTTACTGAAATATCGTTGTCACGACTGTTTTTACCAACAATCATACCTTCATAAACTTCAGTACCAGGATCAATAAAGATAGTACCACGACTTTCAATTCCCATTGTTGCGTAAGTTGTACTCTTACCTTGGTTAATTGAAACTAATGCACCATTTCTACGACCTGGGTTCCAGTTTTTAACAACTGGCATGTATTTTTCGAAAGTATGGTTCATAATACCATATCCACGAGTAAGTGATAAGAATTCTGCTGAGTAACCAATTAATCCACGAGAAGGTGCCAAGAAAGTCAAACGAGTTTGACCATTTCCAACACTTTCCATGTTTTGCATGTTACCTTTTCGTTCAGATAATGTTTGAATGATTGAACCAGAATATTCATCTGGAGTATCAATTTGTACAGATTCAAATGGTTCACATTTTTGTCCATCAATTTCTCTAATAATAACTTGTGGACGTGATACTTGTAATTCGTATCCTTCACGACGTAAGTTTTCAATTAAGATAGATAGATGTAGTTCACCACGACCTGAAACCATCCAAGCACCTGGATCATCAGTATCTTCAACTCGTAGAGAAACATCAGTATGAAGTTCACGTTTTAGACGATCTTCCAATTGACGAGCAGTAACGAATTTACCTTCTTGTCCAGCAAATGGGGAAGTGTTAGTTCCAAATGTCATTTGTAAAGTAGGAGCATCAATTCTTAGAACTGGTAATGCTTCTTGAACTGAAGGATCAACAACAGTTTCACCAACATTAATATCTTCCATACCGGATACGGCTATTAAGTCACCTGCTTTAGCTTCTTGAATGTCTAATTTTTTAAGACCAAAGAATCCCATAAGTTTAGTAACACGGAAGTTTTGTGTAGAACCATCAAGTTTCATAACAGTAACGTTATCTCCAACCTTTATAGTTCCTCTAAAAATACGACCAATACCAATACGACCAACGAAGTCATCATAATCTAACATTGCAACTTGGAATTGTAATGGATCTTCAGAATTGTCAATTGGTGATGGAATGTTGTTAACAATAGTATCAAAAACTGGTTTCATAGTATGTTCTTGAGATGCAACATCAGGATCATAACTTGAAGTACCATTCATAGCTGAAGTGTAAACAACTGGGAAATCTAGTTGTTCTTCATCGGCACCTAATTCGATAAATAAATCAAGAACTTCATCAACAACTTCACTAGGACGTGCACCAGGACGGTCCACTTTGTTAATAACAACAGCTGGAGTTAAGTGTTGTTCTAAAGCTTTTTTCAAAACAAAACGAGTTTGAGGCATTGTTCCTTCAAAAGCATCAACTACTAGTAAAACACCATCAACCATTCGCATGATACGTTCTACTTCTCCACCAAAGTCAGCATGTCCAGGTGTGTCAAGAATGTTAATTTGTTTATCACCATATCTAACGGCTGTATTTTTGGATAAAATAGTAATACCACGTTCACGTTCAATGTCATTTGTATCCATTGCACGATCTTCAATTTCAGTATGTTCATCTAAAGTATCAGATTGTTTCATTAATTCATTAACCAAAGTAGTCTTACCGTGGTCAACGTGAGCAATAATGGCAATATTTTTAATATCGTCCCTTGTCTTCAAAATATTTCCTTCCCTTCAAAATGCTTAATCGCATTATTTACATAATTCAGCAAATTTTAGTAACTAGGCACAAGTTACATAATCCAATTTTCTTTTTAATCATGACATATATCATTAATTAAAATTAAATAATATAATTTTCCGTGCTAATTAATCGCTACCAATACGCGTTAAATCATAGCATAGAAATATCTAAAACGTCAATACTAAGCGAAATTATAACAAGTCTCATTAGTTAATTTTTAAACGTTTTTTTGAAGTGTCCCCAATTAATTTATAAACTTTATATATATCGTATCCAGATGTATCATAAAATTCTCGACATATTTGTTTTTGTTCCATTTTAGAGGGATTTATTTGTCTAAATAAATTATATTGATTTACAAATTCAGATACATCTACACCATTGTGTTTCTCGTAAGCATCTTCAGTTAAATTAAATAGTTTAATCATTTTTACCAATTCATCTTGAGACCAATCATCAATAATTGGATAAGCATAATTTTTCACATTATCACTCCTTAAAAGATTCTTTACAACTAGACATCATAAATATAAGTTTTATTATATAATTGTTATGATAGTTTATTAAGTGCAACTTTAAAGACAATATTTTATATGGGGGAATTTATAAATGTTTTTAATGAAAGACATTGTCAGAGATGGCAATAAAGTATTGAGACAACAAGCCAAAAAAGTATCTTTTCCGCTTAGTGAAGAAGACAAACAGTTAGCAAAAGACTTAATGGAATATTTAAAAGTTAGCCAAGATCCAAAGCTATGTAAAAAATACAATTTAAGAGCTGGAGTTGGCTTAGCTGCTCCTCAAGTTGGCGAATCAAAAATGATGGCATCAGTTCTAGTTCCTAACGATGAAGATGAAAGCAATCCTATTTTCAAAGACGTTATTATTAATCCTGTAATCCTATCTAATTCAGTTCAAAGAGCTGCTTTAACTGAAGGTGAAGGTTGTCTTTCGGTCGATAAGGATATACCTGGATTTGTACATCGTTCAGCTAGAATAACTTTAAAATATACTGATGTTAATGGTGAAGACCACAAAGTAAGACTTAAAAATTATCCTGCAATCGTATGTCAACATGAAATCGATCATTTACACGGTACTTTATTCTATGATCATATCGATTCAGATGACCCATTCTCTAAAAGAGATGACGATATTTTTATCGACTAAAAAAGCTCCCTACTCTTTAGGAGCTTTTTTTATTTTAGCTAAATCTTGCAAATACTCTAAAGTGGCTTCATTAGAGGTATAAGCAATATCTAGAAAAACCATTTTATCTTTAACGTAAAAATCGCTTAAAACAAAGTTATAAGAATAGTCAGAGTTATGGTTAACAAAGTTAAAGCTATTTTTAATATTTTTTAATAACTCTTTCTGATTTAAACATTGACTATACTCAATGCAATATGAATAAACATACACACTTCTACCCCATACTTTAGAAGAGTTGTTAGTTGGAATAAATTTGAATTCATTATTTTTTATATCGTGATTAACATGTTGTATAACTTTCATCAAAAATTCATCAGATAACTTACGATTTAAATTTTGTATGCGTACATATTTTCTGAAAATTAAATATCTATAAATTAAAAATAAAAATGTAATTAAAAAAATTGCTACGTATAATTTAATAATAATAAATTCCCCCTTAATTAAGTATAAATTATCATACATTTACCAGAGTTATCAGTGCTATACTTATAATATATTATATGATAAAATTTAAACAGAATGTTGTGTATAAAACAGCAATTGTACGGTTTTAAAAAGCTTACAAAAGGAGAATTAATTAATATGATTTTTAAAGTACTATATCAAGAAAATAAAAAATCTAACCCTAAAAGAGAGTTTACTAAATCAATGTATTTAGACTGTGACACTGAAGTAGAAGCTAGATACTTAGTTGAACAAAATACTGATCACAATATCGAATTCATTGAACCCTTAGAAGGTAACCATTTAGATTACGAAAAGAAAAATCCAGATTTTAAAATTACGGAGTTTAAATAATTATGAAAAAACTAAACGTCAAAAATAACGAAACCGCTATTTATGGCGTTGGTGGACTTGGCGAAATTGGTAAAAATACCTATGGTGTACAATTTCAAGATGAAATCATTTTAATTGATGCTGGAATCAAGTTCCCTGAAGATGAACTATTGGGAGTAGACTATGTTATTCCCGATTATCAATACCTTCTAGAAAATAGAAATAAGATTAAAGCATTAGTTATTACCCACGGACATGAAGATCATATAGGTGGTGTACCCTACCTATTGAAAGATTTAAATGTTCCAGTCTACGCAGGACCACTAGCGCTAGCATTAATAAAAAACAAATTAGATGAACATGGATTATTAAAGACAGCTGAACTTCATGAAATTAATCCTAGCTCAGTGTTAAGATTTAAGAAAACTAGTGTTTCATTTTTTAGAACTACTCACTCTATTCCAGATACTTTAGGAATAGCAGTGCATACACCTTCTGGAGTTATCGTCCAAACTGGTGATTATAAATTCGACTTAACACCGGTTACACATCAACCACCTGATTTACAAGAAATGGCAAGATTAGGTGCTGAAGGTGTTCTATGTTTAATGTCAGATAGTACAAATGCTGAAAGACCCGTCTGGACAAAATCTGAAAGATGGGTTGGTAAATCAGTTAAACATATTTTTGATGAAGTTACTGGTAGAATTATATTCGCTACTTTTGCATCAAATATCTCTAGAATTAAGACTGCGTGTGATGCCGCACTAGCACATGGAAGAAAAATTGCCGTATTTGGTAGAAGTATGGAAGCTGCTATTGTTAATGGTAAAGAACTAGGATATTTAGATGCTCCAGATGATACATTTGTGGATGCCTCTGAACTTCAATCATTGCCTGCTGATAAAACACTTATTTTATGTACAGGATCTCAAGGTGAACCCATGGCTGCGTTATCTAGAATTGCTAACGGAACTCATCGTCAAATTTCTATTCAACCAAACGACACGGTAGTCTTTTCTAGTAACCCAATTCCTGGTAACACAGTTAGTGTTAACCGAGTTATCAATGAATTGGAAGAAGCCGGTGCAAACGTAATACATGGTAAAATCAATAACATTCATACTTCAGGACATGGTGGACAAGAAGAACAAAAATTAATGTTGCGATTAATGAAACCAAAATTCTTTATGCCAATTCATGGTGAATATAGAATGTTAAAAATTCATACTGAATTAGCTAATCAATGTGGTGTCCCATTTGATCATAGTTTTATAATGCAAAATGGTGACGTTTTAGCATTAACTAAAGATACTGCAAGAATAGCCGGTCACTTTGAAGCCGGTGATGTCTATATAGATGGTGATGGCGTTGGAGATATTGGTAGTGTTGTTTTACATGACCGTCAGCTCCTTTCTGAAGAGGGCCTAGTTGTTGTAGTGGCTACCATTAATTTAAGTGATCAAGAAATACAATCTGGTCCTGACTTGTTATCTAGAGGTTTTGTTTACATGCGTGAATCTGGTAAATTGTTGGATGAAGGTCGTCGCTTAGTATTTAGAACTATAAGAAAAGCTATGCGTAATAAGCATGCTAATGAATCGACTATTAGAAATGCAATTATAGATGACTTACAAGAATTCTTATTTGATAAAACAGAAAGACACCCTCTTATATTACCAATGTTAATTATGCACAATCACTAGTTAATATATTTCTTTGGCGAATTCTGATTAGAATTCGCCTTTTATTTTAGTAACTAAAGGAGTGTTTTCTCGTTGCAACCCAAAAAATATTTAGTTGTACTAAACGAAAAAGCAAACAGAGGACAATCTAGCAAGGACTGGGAAGAAATAAAACTGGAATTAGAGAAACTTCATTTAAAATATACGTTATTAAGTTCTAAATATCACGGTCACATCAAAACTGTGCTTTCTCAAAACTTACTAGACATGTTTGAACAAAATAAAATTCCTAATTGCATTATTGTAATTGGCGGAGATGGAACAATTAACGAAACCATAAACGGTATTAAAATTGCTCAAAGAAAAAATTCTAAAATAACAGACATTCCAATTGGAGTTATCCCAACTGGTTGTCGAAATGAATTTATTAAATCTGCTAAGATGGAAATAAATAAAAAAAACGCGTTAAAAAAAATAATAAACTGTAAAGAAAAACACTTGAAAAAAATTGGCTATTTACATGAGCAGAAAAATAACGAAAACAACTTTTTTATCAATAAAGCTCAAATTGGAATGCAAGACTATAAAAATGACGAGAAAAAATCTAAGTTAAAAAATAGCTTAAAAAAAGTTTTTAGTTTAGTTCCAATTATGTATAATTTAACCAATTTTCCCCTAATATTAAATTCAAACAATCGTATTCATAAATTTCCTAAAGTATTTTCAATTAAAATAATTAACAATTCTAATTTAATTAAAGATTTAGAAGTAGAAATATTTGAAAGAAAATACTTTATTCAAAATATACTATTAATAATACTTTGGCTATTTAATTACAAAATAATAGGTAAAAACTATCACAAATATAAAATAGTTTTTGCACACATTCAAATTCCATCATTGGAATATGGATATGTAGATAACGAAAAAATTGGAACAAAGTTTTATGATGTTTCAATTGGCAGCATTCAGTATCCATTTATATATTAAAAAGCACTTCAAATTATTTGAAGTGCTTTTTAATTATCCTAATCTAACAAAACCAAAAACTAATCCAATCAAACCACATAATCCTAAACATAGTAAAATAAGAGCAGATATTTTTTCTGAAGAAGTAAAAACTTTCATTGAATTATTATCATTTTTTTGCAAATAATAATAAACTGGAATTCCACAAGCAAACAATAACATTGTAAGCAATAAGTAATTAATTCCAGCAGCATATATTAACCAAATAGAATATATACTAGATAAAATACCAATAAAAATATTTTTTTTGCGATGATCAAATCTATTCTGTAAAGAATATTTTACTTGATAAAAAGAAGAGAATGCATGTGGTATTAAAGAGGCTGAACTAGCTACAGAAAAGAAGAAGTTGTAAGCTTTATCAGCAAACAAGAATGATAACATGAATAATTCAATTACTACATTAGTAAAAATTAAAGAATTAATTGGTGCTCCATTTTTATTTTCCTTAGAGAATATTTTAGGAAAAGTGCCCACTTTAGAAGCTTCATAAGGTAACTCTCCAGCAAACATCGTCCATGATAACCATGCTCCTATAACTGAAACAATTAATCCAAAGTTAACTAAGATTGCTCCCCACTTACCAACTATGGATTGCAATAGATACCCCATTGCTGGTTGCGGTAAGTTCGCTAATTGGGCTTGTTTCATTACACCAAAAGATAAAATTGTGACTAGCATATATAGTAAAGCAATAATTACAATACCTAATACTGTAGCTCGACCAATATCTTTTCTATTTCTAGCACTACTAGAGAAAACTACTGCTCCTTCAATTCCGGCAAACACCCATATAGTAACTAACATAGTACTTTTAACTTGTTGCAAAACACTACTAAATTCAAAATGACCACTACTGGTTAACCAAAAATCAGAAGTAAAAACGTTCATTTTAAATGATACTATCAATATTAAAATAAATAAAAATAATGGCACTAATTTAGTGATAGTTATAATAGTGTTAACAAAAGATGCCGATTCGACACCCTTTAAAATCATAAAATGGCAACCCCATAAAAAGCAAGAAGCTACTATAATCGAATAAATATTCTGTCCATTACCAAATATTGGGAAAAAGTATCCCATAGCACTCATTAACAAAGTAGCATAACTTACATTACCTAATAATACTGATAGCCAATATCCCCATGCAGCATTGAATCCCATATATTTTCCAAAACCAGCTTCAGCGTAACTATATATACCAGCTTGTAAGTCTGGCCTTTTCATTGTTAAGTTTTGAAAAGAAAATGCTAATGATAACATACCTATACACGTTATAATCCAACCAATTATTATGGCACCAATGCCTGCATTCATCGCCATATCATGCATTAAGTTGAATACTCCGCCACCAATAATCAATCCCATAACCAAGCCTGCTAATTCAAGTAAACTTAGTTTTTTCTTAGAGCGACTCATTATAAATCCCCTTTTTTATAAAATTAACACAACTAAAGTATTATAACGTATTTTCTTATTTTTGTTACATAGTATTTTAAACAAAAAAAGTTTACAAACTTAATTTGTAAACTTTTTTACTTAAGTATATTATTAATTGCATCTAATTCATCAGCACTAAATTCTATATTATCAAGTGCCTTTAAATTATTGTTTAGATGGTCTACAGTAGAAGCTCCAGTTACAACACTAGTAACTATATCTTTGTTGAGTAACCAAGCTAGCCCCATTTGAGCTAAAGATTGATTACGTTGTTTAGCTATATCATTTAATTGATTTAGCTTATTAACTATTTCTTGCTTACTATTTAAAACAAAACTATTACTCCAGTGTAATTTAATGTCATCAGGAATGCCTTTTAAATATTTATCAGTTAACAATCCTTCAGCTAATGGACCATAAGCAATTAACCCATTATTACTTTTTTTAAGAGCATCAATAGTTCCATCAGTTTCTGTCTCTCGATTCAACATATTATAAGAAACTTGATTAACAACAAATGGAGTATGCATTTCTTTAAAGTATTTAGTTATTTCTCTAGTTTGCTCACCATTATAATTGGATATTCCAACATATAATGCTTTACCAGATCTAACTATTCCATCTAAAGCAGCTGCCGTTTCTTCAAGATTAGTATTTGGATCAAATCTATGACTGTAATAAATATCTACATAATCTAATCCCATACGTTTTAAAGAAATATCCAGAGCAGCTACTAAGGTTTTCTTAGAAGAAAAAGATCCATATGGTCCAGGCCACATATGATATCCAGCTTTAGTTGTAATAATCAATTCATCACGATAAGGTTTTAAGTCTTTTCTGTAAACCTGACCGAACATTCTTTCAGCAGCTCCAGAACTAGGACCGTAGTTATTAGCTAAATCATAACTAAAAATTCCTTTATCAAAAGCTTCTAACATAACTTTTTCACTATCTTTAAAATTGGCATCATCGCCATAACTATGCCACATTCCAAAAGAAATTGCAGGTAATTGTAATCCAGAATTGCCTGCTCTACGTACCTTTATATTATCATAACGAGAATCACTTGCTTTATACATAAAATTCTCCTCCAATCATCTTACACTTAAATTGTATATTTTAATATGAAAGATAGTCAAGCAAAAAAGAGCACTAATTCAAGCGCTCTTTTTATCTAAATAAATGTCCAACTGACTTATTTTCATTGATAAGTTTAATAGCGTCAGCAAATAAACCACTAACACTAACTACATCTAATTTATTATTCATTTTTTCTTCAGGAATAAAAATAGAATCGGTCAAAACTACATGGTCAATTTGTGAATCGTTAATTCTGTCAGAAGCATTTCCAGATAGTACTGGATGCGTTGAAACGATGGAAACTGATTTTGCGCCATGTTCCTTTAAGACATCAGCTGACATAACTGATTTAACACCACTGTCAACAATATCATCAACAACTATTACATCTTTACCATTTACATCACCAATGATAGATGTAGGAATGTTTTCTAAATTATTAGGGTCACGATTATCAATGATGGCAATTGTTTGATTGATCAAACCTGCAAAGCTTCTTGCACGTGCAACTCCATCATAGTCTAAAGACACAACTACTGAATTGGATAAATCATAGTGGTGTTCCAGATGCTTAGCTAATAACTTTTCAGCCTTTAAATGATCCACTGGAATGTCAAAAAATCCTTGAATTTGAGGAGAGTGTAAGTCTAGAGTAATTACTCTAGTAACACCTGCATTTTCAAAAAGTGAAGCTAACATTTTAACTACAATTGGTTGTCTAGATCTATTTTTATTTACTGATCTTGAATAGCTGTAATAAGGAATAACTACATTTATTGACTTAGCACTTGTTCTTCTTACTGCATCAACCATAATCATTAATTCCATGATATTAGTGTTAATTGGATCACTTAATGATTGAATTATATAAACTTCATCCCCACGAATACTTTCATCAATAGTTATTTTAATTTCACCATCACTAAAATGATTTATAGTTGCCTTCCCTAACAGAATGTTTAAGTGACTTGAAATTTTGTTAGCAAGCTCTTTGTTTGAATTTAAAGTAAATAATTTTAAATTATTAGAATCTTGTTTATCCATAATCTCCTCCATAAGACAAAATCAAATTATTTTTTCATAAACTGACTAGGTGCAATCCCATCCATTCCAATCATTGGATCTATTGAATTACTATTTATCAACTCATTAGTAAGAACCTTATCCTTATGACCTTCATAAACATTGTCTATATTATGATACGTTGCTTTATTTTTTTTATCAACAATTTTTTTTATTCTTAATCCTAAAGTTGTATTTCGATTAACCGCATTGTTTTGTATACATTTCACGAATGAATTGTAATTCCCTAACATTATCAGCATATCTGATGCTCTAGTAATAGCTGTGTATAATAAATTTCTCTGCAACATTCGATCAAATTGTGGAACTATTGGCAATATAACCATTTTAAATTCACTCCCCTGTGACTTATGAATGGAAGTACAATATGCCAAAGTAAATTGTTCCCAATCTTTTCGATCATAAGTAACATCGTTTTGATCAAAAGCAATAGTAATTTTATCATTATTAGAATTAGAACCACGCTCTATTTCAATTATTTTGCCGATATCACCATTATAAATATTATTTTCCGGACTATTAACTAACTGAATTACTTTGTCGTTAACTCTATACATTGTTCCTCTAAATTCAACATTATCTAAATCATCAGATTTAGGATTCATAATATTTTGAATAATTTCATTCAAACGATTTATACCAGCTTCACCTCGATACATGGGTGCAAGAACCTGCATATCATTAGAATTAAAATTACGTTGTTTAGCTCTAAGAACAATTTGATTTATAACAGATTGCATTTGTAAAGAACTACATTGAATAAAGCCACGATCCGGTTTCTTTTCAGTTAAATCTTTAGGAATTTCACCATTTTTAACACTATGAGCTAAATCAATGATTGTTGAATTGGCATCTTGACGATATATATTATTTAAATGTATACCAGGTAATAAATTAGAATTTAACAAGTCATGAAAAACTTGTCCCGGACCTACTGATGGTAATTGGTCTTCATCACCTACCAAAATTACTTTCATATGGCTGGGTACTGATGTTATTAGCAGTTTAAATAAATCAACATCTACCATCGACATTTCATCAACTATTAATAAACTACCTTCTAGCTCCTGCTCAACATCATCATTTTCGTAACTGTTAAGTCCTAATAATCTATGAATGGTATTAGCAGGCAATCCTGTTGATTCACTCATTTTCTTAGCTGCTCTTCCAGTTGGTGCCGCTAATAAAATTGGAAAATTTTCTTCCTTATAATCATTAATATTAAGTGATACATTATTTAATTCCGCAAATAAATACACTAATCCCTTAATTATGGTAGTTTTTCCGGTTCCTGGTCCACCTGTTAGTAAAAATAATTGTGAATTAATTGCTGCTTTCAAAGCATTAGCTTGTGATTGATTATAATTAATGTGTAATTTTTGCTCAATGCTTTCAATTTTAGCATCAATTGATTTATTATCAGACTTATTTGTATCTTCATATTCAAGTAAACTTTTAATTTTTTCAGCTATTTGCCATTCATAATTATAAAGCCTAGATAAATAGATGCGATCATCTTCACCCACAATTTTACCATCTTTAGCTAAGTTAATTAGTTCTTCAGCTAACAATTCTCCATCAACTTGATCATATCCACTACTATTTAAGATGTCTAAGGTCGTACTTAACAATGGTTCTGTAGTAGTATACGTGTCACCATTTTTTATAGATAATTGATTTAGAGCTGTGACTAGCCCAGCTCGTATTCTACCTGGATCATTAAATGAAATACCATTTTTTTGCGCAATAACGTCAGCTTTTTTAAAACTAATTCCCTTGATATCTTCTACCATTTTATATGGATTTTGTTTTAAAATCTCCAAAGTATCGCTTTTATAAGCATTAAAAATTTTAGCTGCCGTTTGGTTCCCAAAACCATAACTATTTAATCCAATAATAATTTGCTCAGTTCCATTGTTTTCTTTAATACCTTCAATAATAGTGTTAACTTGCTTTTTACTAAGTCCAAGTTGATTTAAAACATTACTATCATTTAATATTTGATTAATTGTACTAGTACCTAATGCACGTACAACAGTTTGTGCAGTTTTTTTACCTATTCCGGGAAAATTATCACCTGATAAATAAGCAATCAATCCACTTTCAGATGTAGGTGTATTATTCTCATAGTTTTGAGCTTGAAACTGATGACCATATTTAGGATGATTAATTACTTTACCAAAGAACTTATATTCATTGCCTTCTATAATCTCACCAAAGCTACCAGTAACTACTATTTCATCTTCATGCCATTCAAGGTTAGTATCAATTATATGCACTAAAATAACTTTATAAAAGCTATCGTTACTCTCAAAAAAAATAGTAGAAACTTTACCTTCAACATAAAGAACACCGTTATCATTGCTTGAATCGTTTAATGAAAATAAATCCATTGCTTCAGCCATGGTAAACCAGTCTCCTTCTATTATTTTTGTTTAGCCTTAATAAATTTCTCAATATCTGCTAGTCTATTTTTACTTTTTTCAAAATATTTTGGATCATATTCTTTAGCTTTAACAAAATAATCATTAAAGTCTTCATCATTCATCATTGCAGTTAATCCTCTTTCAAAATACGCTTTACCATTTTTTGAATCTGCTTTTATAACTGCATCTAAAAAACCAGCAGCTTCTTTAAAATTACCTAATGCTATTAGACTTTCACCCAGTATATAGTTAATATCAGGATTTTGTCTACGCATACCTTGAGCAGTTAAAGCAAATACAACAGCACGTTTATAATCGTCCTTAGACATGTAGCTTTGTGCTAGCATCATATATGCATCAAACTTCAATTTATCATCATTAACTTTACTAAATTGTTCAATAGCTTTATCAAAATCTCCAGCGCTATAATAAACATTTCCCAAACCATAAAGCAAAGTGTTTTTAGCTTTTTTACTACGATCAGCAAATAATCCCAATGCTTTCATCATTAATTCTTCAGCTTGTGTATAGTTGTGTAATTCAACTAAAAATGCACCTAGTTCATAGTAAGTTCTATAATCATGAGGATGCTCATCAATTCCCTTAACTAATTTATGTAGGGTTTCATCAGCTTGTTTTTGTTTTAATTCGCGTTCTTGTTCAATTTTATCATGTTGAGATTTCATGTTTTTAGTATTTTCATCCATTTTAATGTCACCTCGAGTTTTTATATTAAGTCAGTTTTGTTTAGACTTCTAGCTAAATAATCCGTATAATTCCACTTCAATAATTTAAATGTTTTACCATTATCATGGGTTTCTAAAATTGTAGTACTGGTATTAGCAAGTCCCCCACGATGTCTAAGCTCAGCAATCGGTGTACCTAATAAAGAATTAATCAAAGCATTCAAAGCTGCTCCATGACTAACAATCATAATATTATCATTATCACTATAGTAATTAGATATAGATTTTATAGCTGGAGTCATACGATTAATAACATCTTCAAAACTTTCACCATTAATCTCATCAGCATTATATTTATCTGGGTGGTTTCTAAAGTTTTCAAACTCATTAGGATACATTTTAGCTACATCTGAAAATTTCATACCTTCCATTTTTCCTAGATTAAATTCTTTTAAGCGACTTAAAAGTGTAAGCCTAGGGGCGTCATCCATTTTATCAAGTATTGTTTTTGCAGTTATTCTAGCTCTTTTTATAGGGCTTGCATAAGCATGTGCAAATGTAGTTTTATTTAAAAATTTTGCTAAGTCTTTAATTTCATCAAAACTTTCTGGAAGCAATTCAGAATCCCCACCAGCTCCTTGATAGCGACTTTCCAAGTTCCATTCAGTTTTACCATGTCTAATAAAATATAGTTTCAAATTAATCCCTCGTTGAAAATTATTTATATATACATTATCCCAGTTTAAAGGTTTAAATTCAAAATTAAAAAGGCATTGTTTAAAAACAATCCCTTTTTTTCATTTTAAATATATTGTAGTTCTTTATCATTTTGATATGCTGCATCGATAATGGCTGAACCTAAACATTCTTCACCATCATAGAATACTACCGCTTGTCCTGGAGTAACAGCTCTAGCAGGATCATCAAAAGTAACTTTTAATGATTTTCCATCATCATTTAAATGTACTGTAACTCCACAATCTTTTTGGCGATAACGGAATTTAGCAGTACAACGAAAATCATTTCCACGATTTGATATATCATTAATCCAAAAAATATCGGAGGCAACTAAATAATCAGCATATAAATGCTTATTTTCATAGCCTTTACCAACGTATAAAATATTTTTAGATAAATCTTTACCCACAACGAACCATGGTTGATTATCAATTCCGTCACCACCGATACCAAGTCCTCTGCGTTGACCAATCGTATAATACATAAGACCATCGTGAGTTCCCTTTACTTCACCATCAAAAGTCATCATTTTACCAGAAACTGAAGGCAAATAATTGCTCAAGAAAGACTTGAAGTTTTTTTCACCAATAAAACAAATTCCCATTGAGTCTTTTTTATCAGCTGTAGCTAAGCCAGCTTCTTTAGCAATTTTTCTAACATCTGGTTTATCCATGTTTCCAATCGGAAACATAACTCGATCCAATTGATCAGCAGAAAGTTGACTTAAGAAATAAGTTTGATCTTTATTATCATCACTACCTCTAAGTAGATGATTATGACCATCTTCATCTCTAGTTAGACGTGCGTAATGGCCAGTAGCAATATAATCAGCACCTAGTTCAAGTGCATAATCCAAGAAAGCCCTAAATTTAATCTCTTTATTACAAATTACGTCAGGATCAGGAGTTCTACCCTTTTTATATTCGTCCAAGAAGTACGTAAACACTCTATCCCAATATTCTTTTTCAAAGTTAACTGAATAGTAAGGAATTCCAATTTCTGAAGCTACCTTAGCCACATCTTTATAGTCTTCAGTTGCTGTACAAACTCCATTTTCGTCAGTGTCATCCCAATTCTTCATAAACACACCAACAACATCGTAACCTTGTTGCTTTAACAAATATGCTGATACAGATGAATCCACTCCACCAGACATTCCAACAACAACACGCGTATTACTATTGTCTTGCATAAAATCACCATCATTTCTTAATATAGATTCTGGAGAATCTACGATTTGAAGGTCGTATAAATTCCAGCATGAAATATAATATCTTATTTAACTTACTAATTGCAAGTGTCTAATATTAAGCTTGGGTAATTACTTCTCTTTCAATAAGATTATTTAATATAAACCTCACTTGATCCACATCACTTTGGTGTTGATCATCTTTGAATATATTAACTTTTTGCATACCATTGCCAGTAACTATAGACATTTTAAATCCACTTAAATCTGCTTTAAATGTTATTTTAATTTTAATACCATTACCATAAGGATTATTTACGTCTAAAGATCTTTCATATAAAAAATTTCCAGCATTAGTTGTATTAAAACCTAAATCTCTTAATGTAAATTTTTTAATATTAGGATTAATTCTATAAGTGGTATTATCACCTAAAAGTTTATTTTCGTTCGAAAACGCCATTATATAACCCTCCTATTTTTTTAATCTTTTAATTATTTTAACAGCACTACCTATAAAAACATCCACGTCTTCAACGGTTGTGTATTGACCAAAACTAATTCTAATCGATTCATTGATTCTGTCACTATCACTACCATACATTGCTTTTAATACATGCGATGGTTCAATACTTCCAGCTGTACAAGCTGATCCACCAGAAACAGCAATTCCATCTAAATCTAAATTAGTTTGCATCAAGTAAGTTGAAATACCCTTAATCCACAAATTTAAGACATGTTGTAAATTATCATGACTTATTTGCCCATTGATTTCAAAATCAATTTTATTATCAATAAAAGCTTGCTCAATTCTTTTTTTGAATTCATAAAATTTTTTATTTAAAACTAATTTATGTTCATTAGTTAAATTGCTAACGGCAGTGGCAAAACCAGAAATAGCAGGAATGTTTTCAGTCCCAGCACGACGCTTTTCTTCTTGGTCTCCACCCTTAATAAAACTAGGAAAATCAATTCCATTTTTGCGATATAAAAAACCTAGCATTTTAGGGCCATTTATTTTATGAGCTGAAGTAGATAACAAATCAATATGATCACGTTTTACGTCAATATCACGAAGTCCATATGCTTGAACTGCATCTGTATGAAATACTGCTTGATGGTCTTTTAATAACTCACCAATTTCATGAATTGGCATTAAACTGCCCACTTCATTATTTCCGTACATTACACTAACTAAAATCGTTTTGTCATTCAAACTGTTTTTTAAATCTTCTAAAGAAATGTTCCCGTTTTTATCAACTGGTAAGTAAGTAACTTCAAAGCCATTATTTTTTAAATATTCAAGTGGTTTTAACACTGCTTCATGTTCTATTGCAGTTGTTATAATGTGATTACCTAAATGTTTTCTAGCTTTAGCCACTTGTATAATAGCAGTATTATCGCTTTCGGTTCCGCCACTAGTAAAAACAATTTCATCTTCATTTGCATTAATACTATTAGCAATAACTTGACGACTATTTTCTAAAATCGTATGTGCATCACGTCCAAAACTATACAAAGTTGATGCATTACCAAAATTATTTTTAAACTTATCATACATATCCTGCAAGACATTATCTGCAATTGGAGTTGTTGCTGCGTTATCCAAGTATACTTTCTTCAATTGTAACCCGCTTTCTACTATTGATTTTTAAATAAATCTAACAACATTTGGGCTGATCTTTTACCAGCTTCAATTATAAATTCATTAAAACTAGTATCAGCATTTTCGTCTCCTACATCAGACATTGCACGCACAACTACATAGGGAGTTTCAAATTGGTTAGCAACTTGTCCTACAGCTGCACCTTCCATTTCACAAGATAAAGCATCAGGGAAATATTTTAAGATATGCTTAATAGTGTCTTTATCAGCAACGAACTGGTCACCAGAAACAATTAGGCCAGTCTTAGTATGCAAGCCTACATCTTTAGATGCATCAATTATTTGTTTAGACCATTTTTCAGATGCTTGGAATCTGAAAGGTTGACCAGGAAGTTGTCCATATTCATAACCAGCTGCTCTGGCATCAGCATCATGATATGCTGTTTCAGTTGACACAACCACATCACCCACTGATAAACCATCACCAATTCCACCTGCAGAACCCGAATTAATAACAACATCTGCATTGAACTTAGTTATAAGTAAAGCGGTTGATAAACCGGCTTCAACCTTTCCAATTCCGGATTTAACTAGAACTACTGATTGATTAAAAATAGTTCCCTCATAAAAAATAATCCCTTTAATATTAACTTCTTTTTTGTTATCTAAGTTATCAATCAAAGTTTTAATTTCTTCATCCATTGCACACAATATACCGAATTTCATAAAAATACTCCTTTATGGATTAAAAAAGAAAAGTATTAAAAATACAATAACAATCCCCATACACAAATATAATATTATCCAATTTAATTTTTTGGAAATTCTATCATGACGGCTGCTTTTTCTTTCTTGATCCATTTCTAAATTTATATTGTTGTCATCTAAATCATTTTCAGTTGATTCAGAAAAGTTGTTTTTGCTATTTTGCTGTTGCTCACGATATTGTTTACGAGTTAATCTTTCATGATTTTCGTTATTATTCATAATCAAACCTCTATTTTTGCAATAATTTCCAATACAAAATAGCCATAATTGTTTTAGCATCTTCAATCTCACCTGATGCAACAAGTTCTTCCACTTCTGATAACGAATAGGCTTTAATATTTAAATATTCACCTTTATCACGTGGTAACTCATCATCAACAGGAACTAAATCTGTTGCTAAATATAAATCCATATACTCATCTGAAAAACCAACTGTAGAGTAAAAACCAGATATTCTGCTTAAATTATTTGCATGATATCTAGTTTCTTCGTTAAGTTCACGAATAGCTGCATCTTCTGAAGAAGTATGATCTCTAGCATCAACTTTTCCAGCAGGAATTTCTAGAGTAGTTTTGCCAATTGGAGCTCGCCATTGCTTTTCAATTAAAATTTTATTATCTTTATTAATTGCTAAAATTCCAACTGCTTTTGCATGGTGTACAACATCTCGAGTGGCTGTTTCTCCATTAGGTAATTCAACAGTTTGTTTTTCAACATTGATAATTGATCCATTATATTTTGGTTCAATTCCTAAAACTTTTTCTTCAAAATCCATTAATATCACCCTTCACTTTAATAAGTTAATTCTAGCGATGTTTAATAAATTTTTCAAATAAAGCAAATACTATTATTCTTCAATCGTTATTTTAACTGCTTGTAATCCTTTTTTACCTTCAGCTACTTGATAAGTAGCTTTTTGACCAATTTGAATATCTTTAGCTTTTTTGTTAATTACAGCTGAAGCGTGAAAAAATACCTTGTTTTTGTTTTCATCTTTTAAAAATCCAAAATCATGTTCAGCATTAAAATTATCTACTTTTCCGTTTATCATAATGTAATCTCCTAAATAAAAAAGCTGGGACAAGTCCCAGTCTTTTTTTAATCTTCAAATCCTTCTGTTGCAGTTTCAGGAAAATCTGTTCTAACAATGTTAGCACAACGTTCACAAAATTCTGGATAATCTTTATCTGAACCTACGTCAGTTTTAATTAAACGACAGCGTGAACAAACTTTTCCATCAGCGTTTTCTACTTTAATAGCTACTTCATCTCTAAAGTTTTCAGCATCTGCTGGTGCATTTTCAATACTATCTAGGTGAAGTTGTGAAACCATTAATACTTGACGAACGTTAGCATCTAATTTATCAAATAATGATTGAGTTCCCTTACTTAGATAAAGTGATAATTTAGCTTCAGAAGCTTTACCAATTAATTTAGCATTACGAGCCTCTTCTAGTGCTTTAAGCACGTCATCTCTTAATGACATAAATTGATTCCAATTATCTAAAGTTTCATCTTCATTATCATAATGAACTACTTCTGGCATTTCAGCAAGTTGAACAAATTCTTCTGGTTCTTTTAAGAACTTCCAAATTTCTTCAGTTGTGTGTGGCAAAATAGGTGTCATTAATTTAGTTAAAGCTACAGCTACCTTGTAAAGAACTGTTTGCATGGATCTTCTAGTTAAGCTATTTTCAGAATCAATGTAAAGTACATCCTTTGCAAAGTCTAAATAGAATGCTGACAAGTCAGCATTGATAAATGCCAATAATTTTTTATTTAAGTTCAAGAAGTCATAGTTATCATAATCAGCTTTAACGTCTTTAACAAACTTATTAAGTTTTACCAACATGTATTTATCAACTGATGATAAATCTTCAAATTCCACTGAATCATTTTCAGGATTAAAATCACTAGTATTAGCTAAAATATAACGCATAGTATTTCTAATTTTCTTATAACTATCGGAAATTTTAACAAAGTTTTCCATAGAAACACGGACATCAGCAGATGTATCTACTGATGTAACCCATAGTCTAACAATCTCAGCACCCATCTTCTTAATAACATCATTAGGAGCAATGGTATTACCTAGTGATTTACTCATTTTATGACCTTTACCATCTAAAGTAAATCCTTGAGAAACTAATTGTTTATATGGAGCAACACCAGCAAATGCGACACTGGTAATTAAACTAGAATTAAACCAACCACGATATTGGTCTGAACCTTCAAGATAAACATCAGCTGGATAAGTTAAATTATCACGTTCTGCACAAACACCTTGGTGTGATGAACCTGAATCAAACCAAACATCCATAATGTCATTTTCTTTAGTGAATTTACCATTAGGAGAGTGTTCACTACTAAAGCCTTCTGGGAGTAAGTCTTTAGCTTCTTTTTCAAACCAAATATCTGAACCATGTTTAGCAAATAAATCAGCTACATGATCAGTAGTTTCTTTAGTGATGATTGGTGTACCATCTTCAGCATAGAAAATAGGTAGCGGAACTCCCCAAACTCTTTGTCTAGAAATTACCCAGTCACCACGATCACGAATCATATTATACAAACGTTTTTTACCCCAACCTGGTTTAAAATCAACGTCATTAATGGCATTTAAAATTTGATCACGAATTTTGTCAACTGAAGCAAACCACTGTGGTGTAGCACGATAAATAACAGGTTTTTTAGTTCTCCAATCAAATGGATAACTATGTTCAATTGGCATGTATTTTAATAAAAGATTCTTTTCTTTTAATTTGTTTAATGAAATTTCATTAGCATCATCATAGAAAACACCTTCGAAGTCTTCGCCGGCTTCTTTAGTTAAATATCCTTTATTATCAACATCTACAAAAATGTCTAATCCATACTTTTTACCAACATTGTAGTCATCTTCACCAAATCCTGGAGCAGTATGAACTAACCCAGTACCAGTATCAATCGTAACAAAGTCACCTAGCATAGTTAGAATCTTACGACTTGAATCAAATGGATGTTCAGCTAATACACCTTCCAATTCTTGTCCTTTAACTACCTTAAGTGTCTTATAATTTTCCCAACCAAATAATTCGGCATCTTTTTCTAATAGTTCACTAGCAATAACAAATTTACGATCATCGCCTTCAGTTTGAACAACTGAGTAATCAAAAGAAGCATCAATTGTAATGCCTTCAGAAGCTGGAATTGTCCATGGAGTAGTAGTCCAAACTACCATATAAGTGTTGTCTTCATCTAAAACACCTTTACCATCAATAACTTTTTCAGCATAAAAAGCAGAAGGCGATGTAATATCATGATATTCAACTTCAGCTTCAGCCATGGCTGATTCAGAAGACCATGACCAAATTACTGGTTTTTTACCTCTGTAAATTAAACCTTTTTCAGCCATTTTACCAAAAACTCTAATTTCAGCAGCTTCAAATTCAGGTTTTAAAGTTAAATATGGATTATCCCAGTCACCAGAAACACCTAGACGTTTGAATTCTTCTCTTTGTTTGTTAACTTGTTTTAAAGCATATTCATGACATAATTTTCTGAATTCATTAGGAGACATTTTTTTACGGTCATAACCAGCTTGAGTTAGTTTTTGTTCAATTGGTAAACCATGAGTATCCCAACCAGGAACATAAGGGGCTCTAAAACCATTCATAGATTTATATCTAACAATAAAATCTTTAGAAATTTTGTTCATGGCGTGTCCCATATGAATATCACCATTAGCATATGGAGGTCCATCATGAAGTACAAAACTTGGTTTGCCTTCATTTAATTTTTGTCTTAATTGATATACTTTATTTTCTTCCCAAGCTTTTTGTCTTTCAGCTTCTTTTACAGGAAGATTTCCACGCATTTTAAACTTAGTTTTACCTAAATTTAAAGTATCTTTAATTCTCATAAAATTTCCTCCTTCTAATGGATAACATGATTCTAAACAAAAAAGACCTCGTCATAGGGACGAAGTCTTTCGTGGTACCACCCAAGTTTAGAATTCAATAATTCTCTCTTTAAAAATTGATAGTTTTGCAGAATTAACTGCAGAGATGATCTGAAAGTAATAAGTGACAACTAGCCTCACACCAATCACTAGTTCGCTTAACTATGTATTTATTACTAACTTTCTGTTCTCTATATCAAAATAATTATTTAATTATTTTTAAAAGTTCCATCAGGATAAAATGTAGTAGACATTACTTCATTACTATTATTAGTAAACACTATTTCATTATCATTAGATGAATCCTCACTATCATATTCTATACTGTTAACATTTGAAATGTCAATATTATTAACGAAATTATTTGCATCATCTAAACTAGATTTTAAGTTTGATGCTACATCCTCAATTCTAAAATTGTTAACAAAATTAAAATAATCATTAGAAAATTGTTTTATTTTTTTAACAAAAATATCATTTTTTGAAACTATATCATTATTAAGCATAATTAATTTTTTAGTTTGTTTTGAAGAATTATCAATAACTTTATTGGCCTTTTCATTAGCTTGATTGATAATATTTCTAGATTTTAACATTGCTTCTTCTGTAATTTCTTTAGCATTTTTTTCTGAATTCTTTTTCAACTTATCCGCTGCTTCCTGAGCAACTATTATAGATTGATTTAAAGAATCTTTAACAGAATCAAAATACTTTAACTTTTTGTTGATAATGCTGTTTTCAGACTTTAAGTCATTATTTTCTTTTAAAATTAATTGATAATCTTTAATAATTTGATCTAGAAAATCATTAACTTCATCTATATTATATCCACGCATTTTAGTAGAAAATTCCTTATCATGTATATCCTGAGGACTCAAAACCATAAAAGTTCACACTCCATTCATTTATTTCTTATAATTAAAATGTTTAACTTCATTCTACTCTTTTTAGTATAACCATCAAAACTAATAATTTTAAACCTACCATAACCACGAACTGAAACCATATCATAAAGGCTAGCATCTAAATTAGGTTTATTCACTAGTTCCCAATTAAAATGAACTAAACCATGTATAATTAAATCCTTCGAGTTTTTCCTAGGCATATTAAAAACATTTGAGATTAAATTATCTATTCTTAAAGAAGTAGTTGTACAAAAAATATTTCTGTTAGTATTAATTTTATGCTTTAATTCCAAATTAAAATCAATTTTATTTACTTGAACATTAATTTTATCAATTTTATTTAAATTTAAGCAAATATAACTAGAAATACTTTTTGAGCATAAAAATTGCCATCTAGTACCATCTGAAATAATGTCTCCAACAACATCTCGATTGATTCCCAAACTCATTAAACTTCCTAAAATTTGATTGTGTTTAATATTTGCAAATTTTTCTGGATACTTAATTTCACAAAGTTCGATTTCAAAATCACTTTTTTTAGGTTCATAGTATTTTGGATATACTAATGTTCTTAACATTTCAGCATCTTCAAACCCACCATATGATTTAAAAGATAAATCTTCATAAGAATTAACAATAGTTTTTAAAATATAATTTTGTCTAGGATTAATAAAATTAGTTAAGATAGGGCGATATTGAATTGATGCTTTTTGCACAATATCATTAATATAATCAATAAATGGAATCTCGTTTTTTCTAAAATGTTGGATAATTTTATCATTATTCATTGTATTATCATCTGAAAATAATTTAATAGCATTCTTGTTATTTGTATGATAATGATTGCAATCACTGGAGAAAAATCCACCATTCCAACAACAGCAAATTTAAATAATGATTCAAATGGATAAATTATTTTACTTATAAATTGACCAAATTTAGAGTAAGTAGCACCGGGTAAGAAAGTCATTAAGGCGTTTAACACAATTGCAACCATGTATAAAAATAACAATTTATCTAAGAGATACATAAGATTGTTTAAAATAAACATTAAAATACCCTCCTAACGAAATTGTTCATCAAGTCCTTTTTTTACATCTCCGGAAACAGTAAAATCATGTGGTGTAAATAGAAAGACCCTGTTAGATATTCTTTCTATACTTCCATTTATGGTAAATACTACTCCGTTTAAAAAGTCAATAATTCTTTTAATAGATTCATTATCAGCACTGTCAAAATTTATAACTACTGCATTGTTATCAACTAATTTAGAAGCAATTATTTTAACGTCAGAATAAATTTTAGGTTCAAAAACCGCAATTTTACTCTTTTTATTAACTTTCTTGTCAATAGAAACTACTTTCCCAGAATTATAATTAGGAGTTTCTTCAACATTGTCTTTTTCTTCATTATCATCCATTCCAAAAAAGTTACTAAAACTAAATTTACTAGACATATATAATCACTCCAGTTGAATAAATCAATGGTTATTTTTTACCTCGAAATTTAAAGAATGGAGGTAAATCTTCATCTTTGCTATTATTATCCACATTACTTGAATTTTGAACAGAGTCATCAGCATCAAAAGGATCAAATTCTTGTTTTTTAACGTTTCTAAATCTATTGTCATCGCTAGGTTTTTCTTTTATATCCCAATTGTTTAAGGGATCAGTTAATTGATTATTATCTTTTAATTCATTGGAATGCTCATTAGTATTATTGTTACTAGGTGAAACAATATTATCATATTGATTATCATTACTACCACTAATAGCAGTCTTATTTTTTTGATCAATTCCCGTAGCAATTACTGTAACTCTGACTTCATCACCTAAATCTTCATCAATAGAAGTACCAAAAATAATGTTAACATCGTTAGTAGCTGCTTGAGACACAATATCAGAGGCGTCTTGAGCCTCAAATAAAGATAAATCAGGTCCACCAGTAATGTTTAGTAACACTTGTTCAGCACCATCTATAGAAACTTCAAGCAATGGTGATGAAATTGCTTTTTTAGTAGCATCGGCAGTCCTATTTTCGCCATTAGATGATCCAATTCCCATTAATGCAGAACCTTGATTTTGCATAACAGTTTTTACATCGGCAAAATCTAAGTTTACGTATCCGGGACTAGTAATTAAGTCAGATATACCTTGTACACCTTGTCTTAAAACATTATCTGCTTCTTGAAATGCTTCCATCATTGGTGTTTTTTTATCAACAATTTCTAACAATCTATTATTAGCAATAATAATTAGTGTATCAACATTTTCTTTTAAAGCGGCAGTTCCCTCAGCAGCATATCTAGAACGCTTAGGACCTTCAAAAGTAAATGGTCGTGTAACTACCCCGACTGTCAATGCTCCTTGATCTTTGGCTATTTTAGCAACTATAGGTGCGGCACCATTACCAGTACCACCACCCATTCCGGCAGTAACAAAGACCATGTCAGCACCTTCTAGAGCTTGAGCAATAGCTTCTTCACTTTCTTCAGCAGCTTTACTACCTACTTCAGGATTAGAACCAGCACCAAGACCCTTAGTTAATTTAGGTCCTAATTGAATTTTAGTTTCAGCATTAGATGTACTTAAAGCTTGCACATCAGTATTAGCTACAATAAATTCTACCCCTTTAACATTTTCTTTAATCATTCGATTAACAGCGTTACTGCCACCGCCACCAACTCCAATTACTTTAATTTTTGCGCCATGATTTTCGTTTGAATCTAGTGAAAATTCCATTTTAAATTCCTCCGTGTTTTTAATCAAAAAAGCCGTTAAAGAAATTCTTTATTTTCTCTTTACTTTTTAAAAATTTATTTTCCTCTTTTTCTGATAGTGAATCTTTAGTTTCAGAATCAATAGAGTCATCATAGTCAATTGACTCTCTTTTTTCTTTATTTTTTTCAAAAAATTCACTATTTAAAGCAGATCTTACTATAATTTGAGTCTCACTCATATTAGCACAATAAATAATTAAAGATAGTGGAGTGGAAAAAGATGGATTTCTCAACCCCATTTGATTTGGAAAATATAATCTAACATTGGTGTTAAATTTATTAGCAATTAACGATGCAATATCTGGCAATGCTGCAACTCCACCTGTTAGAATAATTCCGCCTGGTAAATCCAATGCAGAAACGTTATTCAAACTACTATAAATATTATCCAAAATTTGTTCTAACCTAGCCTGAATAATTTCAGATAAATATTTTTCAGAAACTCTAATAGGTTTGCTATGACCAACTATGTTAACTGGAAATTCAGCTTCTTCCGAAGCTTTTGAAGCATCAGCTTTACCGTAGTCTCTTTTGATACGCTCTGCACTTTCCAAAGAAGTGTTTAAAACCACAGAAATATCTTTAGTTATAAATTCACCACCCTCATTATCTATGGTGCTAAATTTTAATTTATGATCATGAATTACAGAAGCTGTAGATTGTCCTCCTCCTAGTTCTATTAAAATAGAGCCAAAATCTTGTTCTCCATCATCTAAAATAGTTTTACCTTGAGCTAAAGAACTAATAACAGCTGCTTTTACCTTTAATCCTGCTTTAATTACGGCTTTTTTAGTATTATATATCAACGTTTTTGGGCCCGTTATCATGCGCGCACGCATTTCTAATCTAACTCCAACCATTCCTCTGGGATCCTTTATACCATTGAATCCATCAACAATAAATTCATCCGGTAAAATGTCTACTATCTCCCTTTCTGGAGGTATATTTTTTGTTATAGCAGAACCTGCAACTTTTCTAACATCTAAATCATTAATTTCTCGAGATTGTTCTGAAATCGCAACAATTCCATTACAATTTTCTATCTTTAATTTGTTAGATGGAAGACCAACAATAACATCACTAATCTTAGTTCCCGATTTTTCTTCGGCTTGAATTATTGCTTTTCTGATAGCGGAAGCGGCTCTATCTATATCAACTATGATGCCTTTACTTACACCTTCAGATTTTTGGTTCCCTATTCCCAAAACATTAATTTGATCTCTAATTTTTTCAGCAACAATTACTTTTATAGATGTAGTTCCAATATCTAAACTAACATACGTTCTTAGATTCATATAAAAAAGAGACCTCCATTTCCCAATGCATAAATACATTGTAATTTTATCATAATAATATGTGCGTAAAAAGATTTTATAATTTAACAAAAATAAAAATCATTTTCCATTTTGTGAATAAGAATATGCACCCACTTCTAAATTTATAATACTTTTAACTTTTAATTTAGAAGCAATTGAATGATAATAAGGCATTTTTTTCTTAAAATTACTAATTAGAACATAAACTTTATTACCATCGCGCATATATATATGCAAACCATCAGGAAAAACATCTGTTGGATAAAAAGATATTACTCTAATGTTATTTTTGATGTATGATGGCAACTTATTCATTTCTTTAACAATATATTTTCTTTGGTTATCATTTTTAAAGTTAACTAAATAAGGTAGTTTATCTGTATTAGGATTGTCTATAGGTGTATTCAATTCTTTACCACTAGCTAAAATAGGATAAGCTCGATTATTTTTATCAGAATTATAACCAATTATTTGATACTGTTTAATATATATCTTTAATTTATTAATATCAAAAAGTTTAAAATTAGCGTCTTTAATTTGTAAATTATCATCAGTTAACTTACTGTTTAACGTCTTATTTTTTCCAATAATTTTAAAAATACTATCACCTAAATGTATACCGGATTTATTTTTAATATATTGATTGGAAATATTTTCATTACCAATGATTTTTATTGAACTAATTTTACTTAATGGTGAAATAAAATACAGTGATATTAATAAAATAATAAATAGAGGTATAAAAACAATAAAAAATTTCTTAAGCATTATTTTAATTTTTGAATGATTCAAAGTAACTACTTTTTTACTATTATTTTTATGACGAAATTTAAATACTTTATCAAAAGAAAAATTCTTTAAATTCATTTATAAATCCCTCATTTAATAATTGAACGGGCCATATCTAAGACTAGGTCAGCTGAATTTCTACATCCCATATCATAAGAATTCTTTTTCATCGACAATCTTTCAGATTCATTATTCATGATTTTATCAGCATTTTCAGTTAATCTTTTTGCATTTAAATCATTTTCAGTAATTATTAATGCTGCTCCATTTTTAACTAAGCTAAGTGCATTTTTAGTTTGATGATCAGCAGTAACGTATGGACTAGGTATTAAAATAGATGGGATTCCGAGAGCTGTAATTTCCGCTAAACTAGTGGCTCCTGCACGACCAATAATTGCATCTACTTTTGGTAAGATTTCAGGCATATTAGCAATATAATCCTTTATAACTACATTTGCTCCTACTTCAATTTGATTATTATCTATGTAGTTCATGATGGCTTGATATCTTTTTTGTCCAGTTACAAAAACCACTTGATAATTACAAGCATTAAAATGATTAATGGATTCTGCCGTTACTTGGTTTATTTTTAAAGCACCTTGACTACCACCAAAAATCAATAACGTCGGCTTATTATCATCTAAGCCATATTCATTCCAACTAAAATTGCTTTTTATATTAGCAACTTGTTGAGCACGTGGATTACCAGCAAATGATGTTTTTTCAGCAGGAAACTGTTTAATTGCATCTTCAAAGCCAACCGCTATTTTATCAACATGTTTACTTAAAAAACGATTAGTTAAACCAACCACACTGTTTTGCTCATGTATCATTGTAGGAACATGCATTCTAGAAGCAGCGTAAACTACTGCCCCAGAAACATATCCACCTGTACCAATAACTACATCCGGCTTAAAATCTTTAATAATTTTTTTAGACTTGTGTACACTATTTAAAAATAACGCAACTGTTTCAAAATTGTACAAAGAAATTGAACGCTTAAATCCTTGAATTTTAAGTGCCTTAAAAGGAATCCCTTTTTTAGGCACGATATTCTTTTCTAATCCTCTAGTTGAACCAATATACAAAACTTCAGAATCAGGTTCTTGTTTTAATAAGTCTTCAATTAAAGCCAAGGCTGGGTATATATGTCCACCAGTTCCTCCACCAGATATTATCATTCTCATTGCTTAACCTCCTTTTCACCTGTGATTTTTTCGATATATTTAATAAAGCGATCACCACGCTCTTCAAATGTTTTAAATTGATCCCAACTAGCATTAGCTGGTGATAATAAAATGACATCTCCAGGTTTACTAAATTCATATGCAGTTTTAACTGCTTGATCTAAATTATCAACAAGTTCAATATTATTAACTCCGGCTTTTTCCGCAGCGTCTTTTAATAGATATTTAGTTTCACCAAATAAAACGATTGCTCTTACGTTGTTAGATAGATTAGGTACAAGTTTATCAAATTTATATCCCCTATCCAAACCACCCGCAAGTAAAACTATCGGTTCATCAAAACCATCTAATGCCATTTGAGTAGCTTCAATATCAGTTGCTTTAGAATCATTGTACACTTTACGACCATCAGCTTCTAAAACATATTGAACTCGATGTCTAACCCCGTTAAATTTACTTAAAACTGATTTTATGGAAGCATTATCCACGTTTTTAATCTTAGCAACCGCAATTGCAGCCAAGGCATTTTCAACATTTTGTTCACCAGGAAGTTTTATATCTTTAACATCCATGACATATTCAGAATTAAAATATATTTTATTATTATCTACATAAGCACCTAACTTAGAAAATCCTTTTCTAGAAAAAGGTACAATCTTAGCTTTACTACGTTTACTTAGTTCACGCCATTCAGCATTATCAAAATTTACTACAAAATAATCATTTTCATTTTGATTTTTAGTAATGCGCATTTTAGCATTAACATAATTTTCTCTAGTTTTATGATAATCTAAATGATTAGAAAAAATATTAGTCAATACTGCAATATGTGGATGTAGCGATGTGATTCCCAAAAGCATAAAACTGGATAACTCCATTACAATTGAATCTTCATTACCTGCTTGAGCAGCAACTTGAGTAGCAGGAACACCTATGTTACCAGCAACATACGATTTCCCAGATTTTCGATTAGCATTTAACATTTTATTAATCATAGTAGTAGTAGTAGTTTTACCATTACTACCAGTTACTCCAACTAGCTCAGCATCAGTAATTTCACTAGCTAATTGTGGTTCCACAATTATAGGTATATTTATTTCCATAGCTTTTTTTACAACTGGGTTATCATAAGGAATTCCAGGGTTTTTTACCATTAAATCAAAATTGTCATTTAATAATGAAACATCTTGTTTTCCAAAAATAGTTTTTATACTAGCTGCTGCAAGTTCTTGATATTCAGGAGCATCATTTTGACTTTTTTTATCGTTTAAAGTCACTTTGGCTCCCATTCTTTTTAGTAGTTTTGCAGCATTAGTACCACTTTTACCAGCACCTAAAACTAATATGTTTTTATTTTCATAAAGAGATTTTGCATTAACCATTTCTATACACCTTCATATAATTAAATAATTGAAATTACACCAGTTACTGCCGTAATTAAACCGACTCCCCAAAATACTAAATCTATTTTCCATTCACTCCAACCTAACATCTCAAAATGATGATGAATTGGAGACATTAAAAATACTCTTTTACCAGTTAATTTAAAACTAGCAACCTGAATAATTACACTTAAAGTTTCTAAAACAAATACTAAACCAATCCAAATCAATGAAAGTTCATGGTGTAACAAAATTGAAACTGCAGCTAATGCTCCCCCTAACGCTAAAGAACCCATATCTCCCATGAATATTTTAGCTGGTTTATGGTTGTAAAATAAGAAAGCAATCAAAGCTCCAACTACGGACAAGCAAAAAATCATTACGTCTGTTTGACCTTGAGCATGTGCAATAATGGCATATGCTAGAAAAGCAATTATACTTAATCCGCTAACAAGTCCGTCTAAGCCATCTGCCAAGTTCACAGCATTAGAAAAGCCAGTTAACCAAAATACAATAAAGATTACATAAAAAACGCCTAAATGCAGATCACCTACAAACGGAATTCCTATAGACATAGGAAAATGCTGAGCATATACCGCTGTAAAAATTAAAGCACCTAAAACTTGACCAGAAAACTTTTGCCAAGCCTTTAAACCTTCATTTTGTCTTCTAAATAACTTAATACTATCATCCCACATACCTAGCAATCCGTAGAGAATCAGTATAAATACTAAAACCATTATAGTGGCATTTAGTGAACCACCAATAAAGGAAAAAGCTAAACCAGAAAAGGTTATAGCAATTATAAACAATAGACCCCCCATAGTAGGTGTTCCGGATTTTTTTTCATGCCACTTGGGGCCTTCTTCTCTAATCATTTGACCTTCGTGTTTACTTATAAAGTATTGTATTAAAGAAGGCATAAAACAAAAAGTAATTATAAAACTTAATATTAATGAACCTAACGCACTATACATAAAAAAACCATCCTATTCCAAGTTATTTAAATTTAACTGTAACTTTTTTACCATTAGTTATTAATTCTCCAGGGCTCAAACTTTGTTTATAAGCATAACCATCCCCAACGGCATTTAATTTAATTCCAGCCATATGACAATAAGTATACACATCATATTTAGACCAATTTTTTAGATTATTCATAGTCTTAACACCATCAGTCATTAATATAACTTTTCTAGCCTTAGAAATAATTTGTCCAGCTGAAATAGATTGATCAATAACCTGATTTCCATTACCTAATACTGCATATTTATAGTTGTTAGAAGTCAAGATAGACTTAGCTTTATCTAAGTTCATGCTTGAAACATCAGGAATCTTACCATTAGATGAATTGTTAGCATTAACATCTTCTTCTAATGCTAATTTCATAACTGGATTAAATATTTGTGCCATTAACTGGGTCGGTGTTTTAGTTCCAGTTAATCTTGGTTGTTTCATTGTAATATACAGAATATATTTAGGATTATTAGCGGGTGCAATCCCTGCAACTGAGTATAGATAACTATCATCACCAGATGCATAACCACTACGCCCATCACTAACTTGAGCGGTACCAGTTTTGGCTGCAATTTTATATCCTGGAATTTTATAATCAGATCCAATTCCATATGGCTTGTATACAACATCTTCCATATGCTTAATAACTTTTTTAGCCGTACTGGATGAAATTGGACGACCAACAACTTGTTTATTATATTTTTTAATAACTTTATCATTGTTAGGATTATCAATTTTAGATATAAACTGCGGCTTTAGCATGTATCCATTGTTAGCAATGGATGACAGGGCTTGAATCATTTGTAAAGCAGTAACTTGAATTCCTTGACCAAAAGCTGTGTTAGCCTGCTCAATTGGATATTGAAACTGCATACTACCAGTTTGTTCACCATCGAAACCAGAGTTAGTGCTTTTTAAAAATTTAAATCTATTAATGTAATCAGACCAAGTTTTAGAACCCATTTGTTGCTCTAAATGAGCCATTGCAACGTTACTAGATAAAGCAAATCCTTTATCATAAGTAATTCTTCCCCAACCATTAGTATTCCAATCGGGAACTATCTTGCCATCGATAGCATATCTACCAGATAAGTACGTATCATCACCATTGTAATGGCCACTATTAATTGAAGACGCCATTGTGAATATTTTCATTGTAGAACCAGGTTCATAAGAATCTTGCCACAATGTATTTCGCCAAATATTACCAATACCTTCCATATTAGTAGCGTTAAAGGTTGGTCTTTGAGATGCAGCCAATATGTTACCAGTTTTAGCATTCATTAGTATGGCATTCATTGTTGATGGATGAACCTCTGCATTAACATTTGACATTTCAGTTTCTAATAAAGATTGAAGACGGTAATCTAAAGTTGTATAAACATTATTACCATTTTTGGCTTTAACACCCTTAGCTTTAGTATTTGGAAGTTGCACTCCATTATAATCCTTTTGAATATGGATTAACCCATTCTTACCTGTTAATAAGTTGTTAAATCTTTTTTCAATTCCCATTTGACCAACTAAGTTATCATCGCTATTGCCACTAGCATATCCAATTATATGAGAAGCAAAAATACCATTAGGATAAAGTCTTGATTGCTGTTGTTCAAAATGTATCCCTGTGACATTATATTTATCAATTTTATTTTTAGTGGTTATAGAAATATTCTTACCTGCTGCACCAATTTCAACTTGAAAAGCTTTTTTGTTGGAAATAATTTTCATAACTTTTTTATAGGAAATTGGTAAATTTTTAGATAAAGCTTTTGCAACTTTATCTTTGTTAGTTACATACAAAGGTCTACCATTAGCATCTTTTTGAGCATCACTTTTATATAACATAACGTAAATGTTATAAGTATTTGAGTCTTCAGCCAATGGTTGCCCACTTGAATCATAAATGGTACCTCTTTTAGCTCTAATAACATTTGTTTTAGTGTAAAGTTCTTTAGCTTGTTCACTCAAATTAACATTATTTACTTTTTTAAAAACAGCTATATAAGTAAATCTTAGCGCTATCACTAAAAAAACGCCTGTACAAAGTAAAAATAAGCATCTACCAACGATGCTACGATTTGTTTGGCGTTTATTAAAACTATTCATTTTTTCATTGTTATTCATTTAACTACATTCCTTACGTTGTCGTTAGATAATGATAATCCATTCTTATTAGCAATTTTTTGTAATCGATTACTATTTTGTAATTCTCCAACTTGCTGCTTCAGATTACTATTATCATTATGATATTTATCTAGTTCAATAATAGTTTCATTTAATCCATTAGATACATTGCCTAAATTAACTTTAGCAGATAGCAAAGTAATTGTTAAAATAAAAACCACAAAAAATCCTATTATCAAAGTAAGTTTTTCAAATTTGGACAACTTAAGGCTAAATAATTTAACGTTTTCATTATATTTTTTTGGCTGTTTATTACGTTTTTGATTTTCAGGAAAGTAAACTTCTTGCTGTCTACTTGCTAAATTATTTTGAGCCATATAAATACTTCTTTCTATTTAATTTTTTCAATCACACGTAGTTTAGCGCTATGAGCTCTGTGATTATTTTTTAATTCATCTTGACTAGGTAAAATAGGTTTTTTATTTACTAATTTAAAATTAGGTTGCATTTCAGGTGGAATAATAGGTAAATTTCTAGGTAAATCTTTAATAATTGTTTTTTCTTTAAACATATTTTTAACTAAACGATCTTCTAAAGATTGAAAAGTTATAACACTAATTCGACCATTTAAATCTAATAAATCTAAAGCTTGTTCTAAAGAATCTTCTAAGGCACCTAATTCATCATTAACTGCAATTCGCAAAGCTTGGAAAACTTTCTTAGCAGGATGTCCACCATGTCTTCTAGCAGCTGCGGGGATACTTGCTTTTATAACATCAACTAATTCTTCAGTAGTGTCAATAGTTTGATTAGTTCTTAATTTTTCAATTCTTCTAGCGATGGGTTTAGCAAATTTTTCTTCACCATATCTAAAAAATATTTTTATTAATTTCTCATATGGCCATTGATTAACAATTGTCCAAGCATCTAAAGTTTGTCTTCTATCCATACGCATATCTAATCGCGCGTCATAACGGTAACTAAAGCCTCTTTCACCATCATCAAATTGAGGTGATGACACTCCTAAGTCATAAACGATTCCATCAACTTTATCTACACCTAAAGAATTAAGTGAACTAGTAAGGTTTCTAAAGTTATTGTGTACAAAAGTAACTTTGTTTTCTTGTATGAATGAACTTAGATGTTTTTTATTGTAATTTATAGCAGTATCATCTTGATCAAATGAGTATAGATGTCCATTAGTCAATTGTTTTAATATTTCTTGACTATGTCCGCCTCCACCTAAAGTACAGTCAACATATTTTCCATTTTTATTTAAATCCAATTCATTGATTGCTTCTTTCAGTAAAACTGTCGTATGATCAAAATTTACCACTTAATTTCACCCTTCTAATTATAATTGATAATTCATGTAAACTTTAGTACATTAATTAGGCTCATAGGTATGATTTTACCACTATATAAATGTTTATACTACAGTATAATATTTTTTTTTAAGTAAAAAAAATATATAAATAAAATTAAAAATAATGTTCGTATAATAAAAAAACTAAATTGATTTTAAGATCACAAATAAAACAACAGCAATCCATGCTATAAAGCTATAAAATGAACTAAATTTAAGTAAAAATAAGCATAATTCACCATAACCGATGTTCCCCTTCTTAGTTAAAACAAATATAGAAAACAAAATTAGACAAATTGACAAAAAAAAGGTAATGTATGGTAACAAAGAATATCCATGATTATTAAAACTTATTTGGCGAATGTATATAAACATAATAGGCATAAATAATTGATTAACTTTGATACTGTTGAGCAAAGATTTCTTAAAAATTTTTCTTACAATATTAAACACAACTGAAAATATAAATAAAAATAAAATTTGAAACAATAATAGTTTTAATATTTCTAATAACATTAGATAATCTCCTTAATTAATTTGCAAACTAATTACATCAAATGTAAACTTAATAATAATATACTTTTAAGAAAGTGGTGTAAATGAATGGCTAAAAAGAAAAAAACTGGTTTTCAAAAAGTTACCATGATTTTTGTATGGATTATGATAATTTTGATGGTCGGTGGACTTATATTAGGATCACTAATTTCACTAATGAATAACTAAAAAAGCTGGGGATTAATCCCCAGCTTTTTTAGTTATCTATTTGTTTATAAACTTCCCGAGGTTTGCTTCCTTCTTGTGGTCCTATATATCCTCTTTGCTCCATGTCATCTATAATTCTTGCAGCGCGATTGTATCCAATTCTAAACTGGCGCTGTAATAATGAAGTACTAGCTTTTTGCTGTTCAACAACAAATTTTAAGGCATCATTAAATATTTCATCTTGATCTTCATCTTGTTGTTCTTTTTTTATTTCTTCATCAGAAACAACCATTGAATCATCATATTCAGGAGATTGTTGTTGCTTAACAAAATCAACAACATTTTCAACATCCGAATCTGGGATAAATGCTCCTTGAACTCGCACGGGTTTATTTTTATCAATCGGTAAATATAACATATCACCACGACCGAGTAATTTTTCAGCCCCATTAGTATCTAAAATAGTTCTAGAATCGATTCCACTGGAGACAGCAAAAGCTATTCTAGATGGCACATTAGATTTAATAAGTCCTGTAATAACGTCAACCGATGGACGTTGTGTTGCTATAATCATATGAATACCGGCAGCTCTACCCATTTGAGCTAATCTAATGATTGCACTTTCTACATCATTTGAAACTGTCATCATTAAATCAGCTAATTCATCAATTACTACCACAATATATGGTAATTTAGGTCGATTGCCATTATCTTTACTATTTAATGTATCTATATAATCATTGTAGTTGCTAATTTTCCTTTGATTATGTTTTGCAAATATTTCATATCTATTTTCCATTTCAGTTACTACCTTATGTAGTGAACGAGCCGCTTTTTTAGGTTCTGAAACTACCGGAGATAATAGATGTGGTATTCCATTATAAACACCTAGCTCAACTTTTTTAGGATCAATTAACATAAATTTAACTTGTTGTGGTGATGCATTCATTAATATACTAGTGATTATACTATTTATTGCAACAGACTTACCACTACCCGTTGAACCAGCTATTAAAAGGTGCGGTAGCTTAGTTAAATTACTAGATATAACATTTCCATTAACATCACGTCCTAATGGCACTTGCAACAAGTTATGTTTTGGATTACTTTGTGATTCTATAACATCCCTAAATGATACGGTAGAAACTTCTTTATTCGGTACTTCAATTCCAATAAGTGATTTACCAGGGATTGGCGCTTCAATTCTAATATCTTTTGCTGCTAAAGCTAAAGCCAAGTCATCAGCTAAGTTAACAATTTTGCTAACTTTTACTCCGATTGCTGGATGCAATTCATACTCTGTAACTGAAGGACCTAGATTAACATTTTTTATATCAGCTTTAACACCGAAACTTTCTAAAGTTTTTTGAAGTATTTTAGTATTCTTACCTATAGCCTTATACTCATTGTCTTGATTACCAGTTGGAATCTGTGTTAGTAAGCTAGCATCAGGTAAAATATAATCATTTCCATCATTCTCAATATTATAAGAGTCAACTTCATTAGATTCATTTTCATTTTTTGAATTTTCATCATCCACGTTGTCATCAAATTTATAATTTGAGTCTTTAAATTTATTAACAGGATCAGAAACTTGTTCACTTGAACGATGGATTGAAGGAGTGGAAACCTCCTTATCATTAAGCTCTACTTGCTTTTTCTCTTTATTGCTCTTTTGGTGACGAGGTACAGGTTTGTCTTTAAATGCTTTAATGTTTAAATGCTTACTTCGAATTTTCTTATAATGCTTTTCTAAAAAGTCGATTAAATCAGAAGTTTTTAAATTAAAAACCATCACGGATCCACATGCAATAATAATCAAAGCAAAAATAACTGAACCAATCATTGAACCCAGAATGTTGAAAATACTAAGTAGAATAGCTCCAGTAATACCACCGCCAACACTAGCACTAATCGTAGAATTCAAAAAATCATTTTTCAATGCATTAAATACATAAAAAACAAAATTAATATTGGGCATCTTTATAAACGTCAATACCGAACATAACAACAACAATCCGCATGATATTAACAAATATCCTAACGATTTCTTATAATTAATTTTAAAATTATTACCTTGTAACAATAATTTACATCCTATGAAAGTAGATACAAGTAATCCAAAAATAAACAGATTTCCAAAAACAATCCTAAAAACCAGAACTGACAAATTTCCAATTAATCCTAAATGAAAAACACCAAAAATAGATGCAAGAAATATAAAAGCACCTACTATATTCAATTTATAATCACTATTAAATATTTTTTGCTTATTTTTTTTACTTTTATGAGACTGTCTTCTTGCCAAAAAATAATCCCTCTTTATTTTAGTTTGTCATATTCGTACTTATGTGATGTTTCTAAATTAGGGAAGTTTTGTTGTCTTAATGCTTCATATATAACAATTGCACAAGTATTTGATAAATTTAAAGCACGTATATGTGTGTCATCTTGTGGAATTCTAATAGCTTTTTCAGCATTATCACGCATAAATTGTTCTGGTAAACCAGTCGTCTCTTTACCAAACATAAAATAATATTCAGCGTTAGAGTCAGTGTAGTCAACACTGGTATAATCTTTTTCAGCAAATTTTGAAACTAATAGTAATCGAGAATTGCTCGTTAAAGTATTCATAAAATCGGGTAAACTTTCATGATAATTAATGTCAACTTTATCCCAATAATCAAGACCCGCACGTTTTAAATGCTTATCATCTACTGAAAATCCCAATGGCTTAATTAAATCTAAAACCGTGTCAGTTCCGGCACAAGTTCTAGCTATATTTCCTGTATTAGCAGGCATTAAAGGTTCAAATAAAACAATATGATTAGTCATATTAATAAAACTCCTTTGATTTATAATTAAACAAATTTTGTATCTAACACCATAACGTCAACCGTAATCTTACTCAATTGATCAGCGCTTAACTTAGTATTAGCTTCTTTTCCCCAATGCATTGGGGTCATTAAGATTAAATCATCACTTAAATTTTCTGGAAGATTTAAAGTATAGGTGACGTTACTAACTCGAGAATTTGGATAGTTTTTAAGATATAAATCTAGAACTTTATGATTATCATAACTACTATGATTACTATTTTCTCCATAAAGTAAATGTCTTAATTCAATTAAATAATTAGAATTAGGAATTATTTTAATTAAATGACCACCCTTTTTAATAACTCGATTAAATTCTAAATATGAAGAAGGTGAAAATAGATCCACTACTACATCAAAAGATTGGTCGGTAAATGGTAATTGAGTCAAGTCAGCTACACAGTAAAATTTGTTAGCAGCATTATAATCAGTAGCTAAATTAATTCCTGGTTTAGATATATCAAAACCTATTCCTATATCAATATTTTCTCGCTTTTCAAGTAAGATTTTTAAAGGTGTTCCTTCACCACATCCCACATCTAAAATATTTTTAGGATTAGCATCTAATTTGTTAGCTATTTCATTTAGAATACCGTCAAACAAACCAAAGTTTATTATATTTCTCCTTGCTATTAACATATCTTTATCATATTCAGAACTTACTTTATGGTTAATAAAATGTAAACTACCCTTTTTAGACAAATCCAAATTATGATTATTAGGACAAACTATCCCATTATCTGTTAAATTAACAAATTTATCATGACAAGTGGGACATCTAAAATGGGTTAAGTTATTCTCTAGAAAAGATTTCGCTATATCATTCTTTTTCATGATATCTCCTTAAATCAAATTACTTATATCTGAAGGTAAATCAGCATGACAAACAACTATTTTGTTATCAAAAGGATTATGAAATTTTAGTTCATAACAATGTAAAGCTTGTCGATTTAACCTTTTATCTTTAGGATTATACAGCCAATCCCCTAATAACGGATGACCAATATAATCAAAATGAACCCTTATTTGATGAGTTCGACCAGTTAATAGCTTAACTCTAACTAGAGTAACATCTTTATGTCTTTTAATAGTCCAAAATTCAGTCTTAGACATTTTACCATCATCTCTAACCGTCCTTTTGACAAAGGAATCCTTTAATCTACCAATCGGTAAATTAATTTGGCAATGATTATAACCTATCCTACCACTAGCCAAAGCCATGTACATTTTACTTAATCGATGGTCTTTTAGTTGTTTATCCAATACTGAATGTGCTAGATGATGTTTAGCAAACAATACCAAACCACTGGTATCTTTATCTAATCTAGTAACTATATGAACTTTTTGATTACTATAGTTTTGTTGTAAGTAGTAACCCTTTACACGGTTAACCAAACTATCTTCACTATATATTCTAGATGGGACTGACGCTAACCCAGCCGGTTTATTTATAACTAAAAAATGCTCATCTTCATAGACTATTTCAATTTTATTATAGGAAGCCCTAACATAGTCATTAGAAGGTTCAGGAGGTAAAACCAATTTTACTTTATCATCTTTTTTTAAAATAAAATTAGCGTACCTTTCTTTATTATTAACAATTATTTTTCCACCATGAAATTTAATAGCTTTTAGTAAAGTTCTTGTTACTCCATGTCGCATTAATAAAGTTCGTAATTTCATTGGTTCATGATCTTGCATAGTCCAATTAAACTCAGTCATTATCGTAAACTCCAATAAATGAGTTGCTTACTCGCTTCCAAAAATGAGTGTGACGGTATTGAGCAAAATAAATTCTACTATCAGATATACTATAGGATATTGATTTTATCAAACGGTTTTTAATAAATAATTGATCACAAGTTAGTATATTATACATTGGATTATCTGGAACTATTGTAATCCATTCATCAGGTGGAATAATAATTGGTGAACCCAAAGTTCTAAACACTCTATTATTAATTGATGCCATTTCGGAAACTTGAATAGCATTTAGTTGTGGATTAATAATGGCTCCGCCAACGGATTTATTGTAAGCAGTAGAGCCTGTTGGTGTGGAAATACATAATCCATCACCTCTAAACTTCTCAAAAAATTCACCTTTAATATAGACATCAGTAACCATTGTTCCATTAATTTGCTTTAAAGTTGATTCATTCAAAGCTACTAAATTATCGTCAGGACCATCATCAGTATATTTTATTTTAATAGATAAAAGCGGATAACTAACACTTTGTCCATTATCATGTTCTAAACTATCAATTAATTTTGAAACTTCATAATCACGCCAATCAGTATAAAACCCTAAATGTCCCGTATGGATTCCTACGAATCGAATGTTATTTACCGAATCGTTATAGTGATGAAATGCTGAAAGTAAAGTTCCATCTCCACCAACAGATATAACTATTTCAGGATTTAACCCATCATATTCAAGCAAATTAGAGGCTAAGATTTTATGCTTCAATTGATTAGCAACTTTATTAGATGTTTTACCGTCATTACTATAAATTGCCACTTTCATTATTCATCATCCTCAATGTCTGAATCATTTTTGTTAATGTATTCTAACTCATCTTTTATTTTTAACATATCTTCATCTAGCTTAAAAGTTGCAGTAGCTGCTATTTGTAATCTTTTCTTTAAATCATCAGGAAATTCACCTTTATGTTTATAACCTAAAGAATGTTCAACTGTTGCCCAAAAATTCATTGCAAGGGTTCTGATTTGAATTTCCGCCAAAATACTTTTTTCACCATTGTATAAATCAATACCATATTCAAAGACAATGTGATAAGAACGATATCCACTATTTTTAGCATTATGAACATAATCTCGTTCTTCCAAAATATTTAAGTCTCCCCTCTTTCTTAGGATATCTACAACTTTGTATATATCGTCAACAAAGGGACAAATGATTCTCAAACCAGCTATATCTTCCATATCTTGAGCTAGTCTATCTTCAGATATGTAACGTCTAACCATTTTTTCCTTAATGCTAGGAACTGGTTTCACTCTACCTGTCACAAATTCAATTGGAGCAACTTGATTATTTCTTTCAAATTCTTTTTTTATTCCACGTAATTTAATCTTTAATTCACTAACAGCCTGTTGATATGGGAATAAAAAAGTATCCCAATTTTTCATATTCTTCACCACCGTAGACCGTATTTACTATCTAATTTTACCATACTTTGTACAACGTTAATAAAATACATATATCCTTAAATGTCAATATTTATAATATTTCTTTAAGCAAATTTATTGTATTTGTTCTAAAATTTGGTATGCTTTTATATGAGTTTCGCAGTTATTAATAAAGATTTAGTTAGGAGGGTTTTAAATGTTTGAATTGTTTCTGTTTATTGATCCATTATGCAAAAAATGTATGAAAGCTGAAAATGTTGTTACAAATATTTCAAACGACTTAGAATACAAATTTAAATTTCAATTTATACCTATACTTAACTTAAAAATCATAAGCAAAACTCTTAAAAAAATGGAAAAATATGATAACAATATTACTATAAACGATGTCCACAATCTTTATTATCAGATATTATTGGATTATAAAGCAGCTCTGTTTCAAGGTATGAAACGTGGTCGTACTTTTTTAATGTATTTACAAGAAGAACTTTTATTTAATAACAGAACTTATTCCAATAATTTAGTTTTTTCAATTGCTGAAAAGGCAAAAATAGATTTAGAAATGTTTAAAGAAGATCGTATATCCGAATTGGCAAAAAAAGAAATAAGAAAAGATCAAATACTAGTAAATCAAATGAATATAAAAAGCCCAGATTCTGCCGTTTTATTTGATTGTAAAAAAATAAATAGTGACGGCATTTTATTAAAAGACATTAATTACTCTATTCTATTCAAAACTTGTTGCAGAGAAAAAATATTTGATACGAAAAAGTATAATAATTTTTGTAAATTACACGTAATCAAATAAAGCCTACAGTTTGTAGGCTTTATTTATTTTTTCATAAAAATTTGGAAATTCTTTAGGGATTGTATTTAATATATAATGTTCGTTTAACTTACTAATATATCCTCGATTAATAAGAAATTCTAGATAGTTATCAACTAACTTAGATATAAACTGCTTGATAATATTTGACGGAACTAAAGATTGCCAAACAAATTGACTTATTACATATTCTATAATAAAAAGCTTACTATTATTGTCTAAAACATTGAGAATATGTATTCTAACAAAAACGGGATTAACTTTATATACGGGAATGGTTACTCGAGGAATATAAAAATCTAAAGAGCAAGTTAAAAGATTGAATCCATTTTTATAACACACATCTTGCATATATTGATAAGATAAGTTTTTATATAATAATTGTTTTTCCATTCTTTTAAGACTACCAACTAGACTATTATTTAAGTTTATACTATTTAGCTTATTTTTGTTTTTAAACATAATATAATGATTAAATTTAATAAAACGTTTTTCCTTAGAGATAATTTTCCCATCAACAGCATTAATTTGATAATTAAGTATCAATTGACTATTTCCTACATTCCAAAAAAGTACATAAAACCCTAAGTTTCTACAATATGAGTAAAATTTTTTAGTCGAGTTTTGAAATCTGTTTTTGTAATAATTACTTCCTAATATCCAACAGGGATTTAATTTTAGTTTTTTATAGCCATTATTTCTTTCAATCAGTCGCTGATTACTAATTGGACTACATTGAAATTCAATTACATTACAATCAAACATAATATCAGGTCGTTGCTTAATAGTAGGTAAATAATATTCTAAGATACCATTTTTTTCACTTATAAATTTTAATATACCAAGCTTTCCCATTATGTGTTCACTGCTTTCATTTTCCATTTCTATAATATTACACTTAGATTTTGAATAATGAGCAAAATGAGCACTATTAATATTACCTGACTTTAAAAAAACACATGCTTTACAAGATATACAGTGATAGTTTTTAGACATTAAATTTTTAGATGCAACAACAAATTTACCATTATTATCTATAGCAGTTATCATATATATTCCTTCAATTTTTTTATATAAATATATACGAAAAAAGATAGCATAATAAATATGCTATCTTTTTATTTAAAATAGTACCTAGCTAATTCTAGGGCTCCTGTATCCATAACACGTTTGCCATTTTTTTCCAAAAATTGAGAATTTCTACTACTCTCGCTACCATATTCATTAGCAATTGCAACTTTATCTTTTATACTTTCAATATCTGTTCCACCAACATTAACAAAAAATGTCAGCTCTAAAAAGTATTTACCATTGTAGGTGTATAAATTAGATGCTCCATTTTCTATTCTCAAAACCTTAGATAAACTTATAAAGTTCTCAAAGGATGAAAATTCTATAACAAAATTTTTAGTATAAGCATCATCGTTATCAATATCATAATTATTTAAAGAATTATGCTCAATTGTGGTAGAACTCATAGAATCGTCTTGATCTATTTCACCTTTACTTATAAACAACTCTAAACCATTTTTATTCGGCAATACCTGAAATGTCACCGCACCATCTTTTTGAAACTGATGCTCAGAATCAACTTCTTCTAATATACTGTAGAAGAAACCTTCTATTTGCTTACGATTTCCTAGTAAGTCTAAAACAGTTATTCCACGTTCGTCTAAATCATCGTTATTAATTAAAACTCGAATGGTGTCTTCATTGATTCTTTCCATTTCCATAAAAAACACCTCACTTAACATTAATCATTTTAAAACCATGATATAACATTACCGCTATTTGGTAAACTATAAAGATTATATTTTAATATCTAAATTTTGTTGGGCTAATGAAATATCTATTTGATTTGAAGAGGCTATTCTGGCTTCTTCAAGTAATTGATTTAAGTCTCCATTTTGAGGTAAATGACTAAGCAATAATTTTTTTACATTCGCATTCTTAGCTAATTTACCAGATTCTGTAGAAGTCATATGCCATTTTTTACCATCTTTATCACTGTAAAAATTCGTATCGGTAATTAGCAAATCTGCGTTTTCAGAAAATTTATCCAGTTCTTTAAAATAATAAGTATCTGAAGTATAAACCAAAATCTTATTAGTACTTTTTTCAACAATGCGCATAGCGAATGAAGGCACAGGATGATGAACTTTTTTAAAAGTAATTATAAAAGGACCTAATTCCAACTTTGTACTAGCATCAAAGGACTTGCCAACAGTAGAATTAGGCCAATTAAATGAACTTACTATATCTAAATTACTATTATTTCCATATATAGGTAAAATATCTTTGTTAGGTCTTTCCTTATGTAATTGCCAGTAGTATTGAAGAACACCAACATCAGCCATATGATCATTGTGATAATGAGAAATTATAACATCATCTAACATTAATGGATTCAAGTTATTTTCCAAACTTAATAAATCGCCACTTCCACAATCAATCATTAAATTGTACTCACCACTAGATAATAAATAAGCACTAGTTCCAATATTATTATAAGGATATCCACCATAATACCCTAACACTTTTAAATGCATAAAATTCCCCTTTATTAAATAAATGATTTACAAAAATCATTATAAAACAAAAAAGAGAAATATCAAAAGATATTTCTCTTAAAAATTACGGTCCGTACGAGACTCGAACTCGTGATCTCCTGCGTGACAGGCAGGCGTCCTAACCAGCTAGACCAACGGACCAAACATGTTACAATTGCGGGAGCTGGATTTGAACCAACGACCTCCGGGTTATGAGCCCGACGAGCTACCGGACTGCTCTATCCCGCGATAATATTAATAAAAAATGACCCGTACGGGATTCGAACCCATGTTACTGCCGTGAAAGGGCAGTGTCTTAAACCACTTGACCAACGGGTCATAAAATACGGAGAAGGAGAGATTCGAACTCTCGCGCCGCTTACGCGACCTACACCCTTAGCAGGGGCGCCTCTTCAGCCACTTGAGTACTTCCCCAATGGGCCTAAATGGACTCGAACCATCGACCTCACGCTTATCAGGCGTGCGCTCTAAACCAGCTGAGCTATAGGCCCATAAATTATGACAAAGCGGGTAACGAGAATCGAACTCGCGACAATAGCTTGGAAGGCTATGGTTTTACCACTAAACTATACCCGCATAAAATATTAAATTGTAAGTGGCGCGGGACAGAATCGAACTGCCGACACACGGAGCTTCAATCCGTTGCTCTACCAACTGAGCTACCGAGCCATATCAAAGCGGTCCGTACGAGACTCGAACTCGTGATCTCCTGCGTGACAGGCAGGCGTCCTAACCAGCTAGACCAACGGACCAAACATGTTACAATTGCGGGAGCTGGATTTGAACCAACGACCTCCGGGTTATGAGCCCGACGAGCTACCAGACTGCTCTATCCCGCGATAATAAGGAGGATGAGAGATTCGAACTCTCGCGTGGTTTGACCCACCTAGCGGTTTTCAAGACCGCCCCCTTCAGCCACTTGGGTAATCCTCCAAAATAAGATGTTCAATTAAGTCCATCTAATATGGACCTTGTAGGACTCGAACCTACGACCGGACGGTTATGAGCCGTCTGCTCTAACCAACTGAGCTAAAGGTCCAAGGCCATAATCGCGGCAGGGGGGATCGAACCCTCGACCTCCCGGGTATGAACCGGACGCTCTAGCCAGCTGAGCTACACCGCGAAAAAATAATTAAAAAGATTTTATCTTTTTATCGGGAAGACAGGATTCGAACCTGCGACCCCCTGGTCCCAAACCAGGTGCTCTACCAAGCTGAGCTACTTCCCGTTAAAATGCACCCAGTAGGAGTCGAACCTACAACCTTCTGATTCGTAGTCAGACACTCTATCCAGTTGCGCTATGGGTGCAAAAGTGCCGAGGACCGGGATCGAACCGGTACGGTCATCACTGACCGCAGGATTTTAAGTCCTGTGCGTCTGCCAATTCCGC